>NZ_JAJEPR010000020.1:0-61105 GCF_020686945.1 Fusicatenibacter faecihominis
TTTGAGCAGATATGCTCAGATGTGCAATTCATCTCACCACCTGAAGAGGTGGGAGAATTCTTGCTACATTTGTTAAACTCAAAAAAGGTCCACTGGACCTTTTTCTCATATGCATGGCAACAAAATGACCCGGAGAGTTCCCTGTCTGAAACTCCCGGGCCACTTCGTCCAATCAGGCAGATGCGGATTTTCTGCCTTTTTTAGAAGGAGGTATTAAACTTTGTGTATCTTAATATATGCACAGCGAGATGCATACAATCATTTCATAAACAAATGTCTGCCTACCCATGGCGACAAGCTGCGGATAACTGTGGAAGTATCCGGATTGGATGTTTGACTTTCATCGGAAGCCCATCTCAAATATCAAGCAGGTTTCCTGGCTCACAGATCATCATGTCTGCTCCCCTTCTCACATAAGTTTCCTGGGTAATGCAATGGGATAACTGAGCGACACTCCCTGTTCACAGTGACCGGATCGTCCAGGATTCTCACCTGGTTCCCTCTTCAGACAACAGTCTGCGGAATGACTGCTGGCTGCACTTGATACTGCAATATTAAATTACACGCCTATACCATAGCATGCCATTCCAAGATTGTCAAGAGTTTAACACTCTTTTTTATTTTCTTCCCGTCACCAGGAACATGGGCGTGGATTCCCCGTTGATCTGATCTGCCCGGCTTAAAATTCTCTCGTTGACGGTTTCGTCCGAGCGGCAGTCCTGAAAGCCGATTTCTTCCATCACATGAAGGTCCCAGGCCGGACGGAGGATTTCCGTCAGGGGCACAGCGGCGGCAATCCGCTCCATCTCCGCAATATCCGTTCCCTCGTAGTAATCTTCCACCTGCTGCTCTTTTGTCTTCTTCCGGTCTTCCTCATAGCCCTTCCGGAGCTCTTCATCGCAGAGATAGCGGTACCAGTTGGCATCAAAATTCAGCAGCACTCCGTCCTTTTTGAGAACCCGGTACCACTCCTGATAAGCCCTCACCGGATGCTCCAGGTTCCAGGTCACGTTTCTGGTGATCACCGCATCAAAGGTTCCATCGGGGAACTCCAGATTCTGGGCATCCATCTGCTGAAAATGAATCTTCTCTGAGAGCTCTCCGGCGTTGGCTTTCGCCTCTTTCAGCATCTCTTCCGTATAATCCACAGCCGTCACCTGAATCCCTGCCTCCGCCAGAATGATAGCAAAAAAGCCCGGGCCGGTTCCCACATCCAGAAGATGGATCTCCGTAAGGGGTTTGTCCGGAAGTTCCGCAAGGATTGCCTGCCGCCATTTTTCCCTCTGTTCTCCGGAAAGCTCTCCCTGATTGTACTCGGAATAGCCTTTCGCCCGTTTTGTCCAGTATTTTCTGATATCTTCCAGTAATTCACTCATATTTCTCTCCTCTATTTATAGTACAGAATCGATCAGCTGCCTGGTGTAGGCTTCCTTCGGCCGGCTGATGACGTCCTCTGTCTTTCCCTCTTCGACGATTTCTCCCTGATACATGACCAGCACCCGGTCACAGAAGTCCTGAACCAGGGCCAGGTCATGGGAGATGAAAAGAAAAGACAGCTTTTTTTCATTTTTCAGGCGGAGCAGAAGCTCCAGGATCTGTTTCTGCACGGTCACATCCAGCGCGCTCGTGGCTTCGTCACAGATCAGAAGCGACGGTTCCACTGCCAGTGCCCTCGCGATGGCCGCCCGCTGACATTCGCCGCCGCTCACCTCCCCGGGATAGCGCTCTGCAAAATTCGGTGTCAGGCCACAGGTAGAGAGAAGCTCCGCCACTTTTTCTCGGACTTCCTTTCTCTTCAGCCCTGAATTTCTTAAGCTCTCCCCAATTCCGCTTCCCAGCGTTTTTCCGGAATCGAAGGACTCCTTCGGAAGCTGAAACACCAGCTGCATTTCCCGATAGCACTTCCTCCATTCTTTACTCCCCGCATGGGTAAGATCTCTGCTCAAAAACTCTATTTTCCCTTTGGTCGGCGCAAGAAGCCCGGTGAGCATCCGCACCAGTGTACTTTTTCCGGAGCCCGATTCGCCCACAATTCCAATGGCCTCTCCCCGGTAAAGTGAAAAGCTTACATCCCGGACTGCCAGAAAACGTTCTCCCTTGTTTTCAAAGGCTCTCGTCAGTCCTTCTGCCTTAAGAATCTTCTCCATCAGCGCCCCTCTCCTTCCTCTTTTGCCCGCCGCAGGGTAAGGGTGGAAGACAAAAGCTGCCGGGTATAGGCTTCCTTCGGATGCTCCAGCACCTCTTCCAGCCTGCCATACTCCACCATGCAGCCCTCCTTAAGCACCAGCACCTGATCCGCCATAGCCCGCACCACACCGATATTGTGGGTGACAACCGCCATGGCCGTCCCTTCTTCCTTTCGAAGCTCCAGAAGCTTTTCCACTACCTGTTTCTGGAGCGTCACATCCAGCGCACTCGTGGGCTCGTCCGCCAGAAGGAGGGTCGCAGGAAGCTTCGCTGCAAAAGACGCAGCCACATCCTGATGCGAGACATAGCTTTCTCCCAGATTTCCTGTAAGCATTCCTTTCAGCCATTTTCCATACTGTACCAGAAAAGGCTGATCCAGACCATATTCTGCTCTGGCCTCATTGATGACCTCCTGTGAGACGGCGGTACCGGCATTTTCATACATGTAGGTCACTGCATCCCCGCCCGCCAGACGCATCATGGCAAAGGACAGGAACGTAATGCCCAGCACCACGGGAATCAGCTGGAGCAGCCTTTTTATTACATATTTTCCCATTTTTTCTCCTGTTTAAAACAGCTGTACAAACCCGCCCCGGGGGATGTACAGCTGTCTTCTTTCACTCTTTTACTGCTTTTAATGCAAACATAGGCGTAGGATTATAGAACTTGTCAAAATTCCGGTAGATCCGGTCTGATAAAGTCTCATCCACCGTAACGGAGGCATATCCCATTTTTCCCAGCACTTCCAGGTCCCACTGGGGGCGCAGCTTTCTGCTGATCTCCAGCTCATCCTTGATGGCCTCACATTCCTGCACCAGCCCCTCTTTCAGACGGCAGTGGGCATGCTCCGGAGGAAGCTTTTCCTCATCTCTCGTGAAATCATCGTGACCGTAGTCCGCATCGAAATTCAGGAGGACCCCGCCCTTTTTCAGGACTCTGGTCCATTCCCGGTAGGCTTCTTCCGCATGAGGCAGCGTCCAGGTCAGGTTTCTGGAAACCACCACATCAAAGGTCGCATCCGGGAACTCCGGCTTTTCCGCATCCATGACAAAAAACTCCGCCGAAGATTTCTGCTCCTTTGCCAGCTCTCTGGCATGGTAGATCATATGATCCGTCAGATCAATTCCCATCACCTGATGGCCTCTTGCCGAGAGCATCAGCGCAAAAAAGCCGGTGCCAGTTCCCACATCCAGAATCTTCAGTTTTCTGCCTTTCGGAAGATTTTTCTCAATCTCTGAAAGCCATTTTCGTCCCATCTCGGAGTTCTGTTCCTCCGTCCGAAGATCGACAAATTCATGGCTTCTCTCGGACCAGTAGTTGATAATACGCTCTTTTTCCATTTATCCGCTATTTTAGGCAGCGCCTGTTTTATCCGCGCTTGCGCTACCTTCCTTTCTCTGTATAATTGCCCGTTTCTGATGATTATACGTTTTTGGAAAAGAAGCCGCAACCCTGACCGGGGGATGTTTTCTGTCTTGTATCAAAAAAAATTCATGTAGGGGTTATTCCACTGTGATCTTTCGGATCACCGGCATTTTCACTGGCTTATTCCAGGTTTCCGGACCGTAGGTGGGCTCGTCGGCAATTTTATCCAGAACGGAAAAGCCCGAGAGCATCTCGCCGAAGGCGGCGTAACGGCCGTCGAGCTTCGCCGCATCCTTATGTACCACAAAGAATTGGGTGTCCGCCGTATCGTAGGCGTCGTCTCTCGCCATGGAGATGGCTCCCCGGACGTGTTTCAGGGGATTATCCACACCGTTTTCCAGAAATTCCCCTTTGATATGCCAGTCGCACTCGGCCATGATATCGTTGGTCCGGGAGCCGCCCTGGATCACATAGTCCTTCACGATCCGACACCAGCAGAGGCCGTCGTAGAAGCCCTCGTTGGAAAGCTTTTTAAAAGATTCCACAGTGATCGGCGCATATTCCGGATAAAGCTCAAAAACCATGGTTCCAAAACCCTCGGTCTCAATTGTGCAGCGGCGGGTATCCAGCCGGACAAGTTCCTCCTTAATCCGGGATAAAATGTGGCCCATGACATAGAAGGCCGTCTCAAAACGGAGATAATCCAGCGTATTTTCATCCCACATAAATTTCAGCGTGGCCGGAAATTCCTCATCGGAATGCCAGAACTGAAAGATCACCGGCAGGAAATCAAAAACCGGAAGCTTTGCGGCCGCATCCCCCGGATGGTCTTTCGTGCCGCCCAGGTTTTCCAGCACTTTCTGGAGCTTTTCCGTATTCTCGTCAAAGAGTTTCTCATAGGTAGTATAGAGGCCGGAGCCCGGCGTCGCCGCATAGCGTACAGACTTCATCCGGTCGATCGTATTATAAGTTCCGGCCAGCTGGCAGTCGTCCTTCGAGCTGCAGAGCACATCCATGATAGCCAGAGTTTCCTCAAACCCTGCCTGGGCCGGCTCAAAATAATCTTTCCCGATCTCTTCCCGGTTCCACTCGATCCTTCCGTTCTTTCGGCTGATTCGATAGTCTCTTCCCACAAAGCGGAGATAGAGATAGTTTTCATCCGCTTTCAGGCTGAATTTCCGGATCATTTTTTCCTGATCATAGGCGAGGAAACGCTGCTCCGCATCCTCCCGGGTCTTATCATAGTTTGTCTTCTTCTCTTCCATAACTGCTCCTTATTCGGTCTCGCTTTCTGTCTCAGTCTCTGTTTCAGCAACGTTTCCGGCTGCATCCACGCCGTAGATGAACTGCTGGAGGTAGCTGCTGTTGGCCGAAAGATCCGGAATCAGGACCTCCATTCCGGCAGACAGAGTCACGCAGTTATATGTGCCGTCCACGGGAATGCGGTAGCTCTCGATGCCATCGATGCCGCCGGTGAGCACCGTATAAATGTAGCCCACGATCTGGCCGATGGAAAGGTCTGTCGTAAAATTCGGGAAAATTTCATAGGCCAGCCGGATGAGATTGAAGGGACTCATATTTTTTGCTTTTTCATAGGCTGCCATCAGTACCTTGCGCTGACGCTCTGTCCGCTCCCAGTCGGAATTTCCGATAAAACGGGTCCGGGAGTAGGCCAGAAGCTGGGCCGGAGTCATGGAATTGACACCTTTTTTCAGGGTCCAGCCGTTTTCGTCAGTTTCCGAAAGATCGGAATGTGCATTCAGATACTTTGCCTCGGTGGCATTGAGCTCAATATCCAGATTTCCAAGTACGGAAAGAGACTCCATGAAACCGTCGAAGTCCACCTCCACATTTCCGTCGATGTGGACACCTAAGTTTTCCTCGATGACCTCATCCAGAAGTTCCATGCCTCCGAACTGATAGGCCGCGTTGATCCGGTTATCTTTATAGCCCGGAATCGGCACATAGAGATCACGCATAACGGAGGTCAGGATGATTTCTCCTTTATCCTTGTTGACACTGCAAATAATGATGGAATCGGAACGCTGGCGGTCTTCTCCCTTCCGGCGGTCCTGACCGATGAGAAGAATGTTGGAGACCTCCTCATCTTCCATAACCTGAATCTCTGCCTTTCCCCAGTCAATGGAATCTGCATCCAGGCCATCCACACCTTCGGCCTCTGCCTGATCCAGGCTGTTCAAAAGCTCCAGATCTTCCTGGCTGTAAACGGTCTCGGCCTCCGTTTCACTCTCCGTCTCCGCCGCCTGCACAAAGGAGCAGCTTCCGGTAAAATTCTGACCCACGGTTCCCGCAAAGCAGGCAGCTGCCAGAACTGGCGCGCAAAGTTTTTTCCATCTTCTAACGTTTCTCATCGGTATCCTCCAATCTCATCCCTTTAAAATAGGTAATATCTGACATCATTATAATATAGGAAAATCCCCTTGTCCATCCAAAAAAAGAAGACTGCACAGCTCCTGATTTTGGCACTGTACAGCCTTCTTATGAGTTTTGTCTGATGGATCAGTCTTTTTTTAAGCGGGAGAAGAAGCCTTTTTTCTCATAGGGGTTTCTCGTGATACCGGTGACGGTATAGCCGGTCTTGTCGATGACCTCGCGGATCTTCTCATCCGGAATATCCTCCTCGATCACGATGACCGTTTTTCCTGCTCCGTGGGAAGAAGAAACCTTCTTCACCGTCGGGAAAGCAGCGCGCACTGCGTCGTTTACATGGCTCTCGCACATACCGCACATCATTCCATCTACACCAACTGTAATTTCCTGCATGCTCTTATTCCTCCTTAAATACTTATCTTCAGGCAAGTACCTTATAGCCTGCGTCCTCTACTGCTTTTTTCAGGATTTCTGCCGGTACCTCTTTGGAGAGAGTTACCACAGCGGTTCCTTTCTCGTGGCTCACCTCTGCGGAGACTACGCCGTCGATCTCCTCCAGGGCTTTTTTCACTCTGGCCTCGCAGTGACCGCACATCATTCCTTCTACTTTCAGTGTCATATTTTCACCTCCTTTATTCTGAGGAGCGGCAGAACCGCTCTTTTCTATGAGTTTCTGGCTTCCCAGAGCGTCTTTTCTCTTCCTGTCATGGCTCGCGTCGCCCATCTTAAAGAGATTCAGGCGAAGGGCATTGGTCACTACGCAGAAGCTGGAAAGGCTCATGGCCGCAGCTCCGAACATGGGATTTAAGGTCCAGCCAAAGATCGGAATCCAGACGCCGGCTGCCAGCGGAATACCGATAATATTGTAAATGAAAGCCCAGAACAGGTTCTCGTGAATGTTCCGGAGCGTTGCCCGGCTCAGACGGATTGCAGCCGGCACATCGGAGAGACGACTTTTCATCAGGACGATATCCGCCGCATCGATGGCGATATCTGTTCCGGCTCCGATGGCGATACCGATGTCGGCTCTCGTAAGTGCCGGAGCGTCGTTGATGCCGTCGCCCACCATGGCTACCCGGCCTTTTTTCTTCAGTTCACTGATGACGGCTTCCTTGCCATCCGGCAGAACGCCTGCCACCACTTCATCCACACCGGCCTGTTTTCCGATGGCCCGGGCGGTACGCTCGTTGTCTCCGGTCAGCATCACCACATGGATGCCCATGTTTTTCAGCTCCTGAATGGCTCTGGGGCTGTCTTCCTTAATCACATCTGCCACAGCGATGATACCCATGAGGTGGCCGTTCTCTGCAAAGAAAAGCGGAGTCTTACCTTCCTCTGAAAGGGCTGCTGCTTTCTCGGAAAGCTGTCCGGAAACCGTGCTCTCTTTGCTGATGAAGGAAAGGTTTCCTCCGGCCAGCTTCTTTCCGTTCAGGCTTCCGGTGAGGCCATTTCCGGGAACTGCCTGGAAGTCTTCGATTTCTGATGCGGAAAGCTTTCTCTCCTCCGCCAGTGTCAGGATCGCTCTTGCCAGCGGATGCTCACTCTTCTTCTCCAGGGCATAGGCTTTTTTCAGAAGCTCCTCTTCCGTATAGCCATCGGCCGGGAGAATATCTGTCACCTCCGGCTCGCCGCTGGTGATGGTTCCTGTCTTGTCAAGAGCCACGATCTGGATCTTACCGGTCTCCTCCAGGGAAACGGCGGTCTTAAACATCGTTCCATGCTTGGCGCCCATACCGTTTCCTACCATGATGGCCACGGGAGTCGCAAGGCCCAGAGCGCAGGGGCAGCTGATTACCAGAACAGAAATACCTCTGGCCAGGGCAAAACCGATGTCTTTTCCTGCCAGCAGCCAGACCGCAATTGTGATGAGGGCGATCGTGATAACCGCGGGCACGAAGATACCGGATACCCGGTCTGCCACCTTGGCAATGGGCGCTTTGGTTGCCGCTGCATCGCTCACCATTTTGATGATCTGGGAAAGTGTCGTGTCCTCGCCTATCCGGGTGGCCTCACAGACCAGATAACCGGACTGGTTCAGGGTCGCTGCGGAGACAGGGTCCCCGAGCGCCTTATCGGCCGGGATGCTCTCACCGGTCAGTGCTGCCTCGTTGACCGCGCTGTTTCCTTCCCGAACAATACCATCCACGGGTATATTTTCACCGGGGCGCACCACAAAGAGATCGCCGATCCGCACCTGCTCGATGGGAACTTCTTTCTCCGCGCCGTCTTTTCTTAAGACTGCGGTCTTCGGAGCCAGTTTCATAAGGCTCTTGAGTGCATCTGTGGTCTTTCCCTTCGAGCGGGCCTCCAACATTTTTCCGACGGTGATCAGGGTCAGAATCATGGCCGCGGATTCAAAGTAAAACTCGTGCATGTAGCTCATGACAGCATCCATATCGCCTCTTACCTGCGCTCCCGTCATTGCAAAGAGCGCGTATACACTGTATACAAAGGATGCAGTGGAGCCCAGCGCCACAAGCGTGTCCATGTTCGGGGCCCGATGTGCCAGGCTCTTGAAACCGCTGATGAAGAATTTCTGATTTACCACCATGATAGCTACCGTAAAAAGCAGCTGTACGAGGCCCATGGCGATGTGGTTTCCATCAAAGAAGGCGGGCAGCGGCCAGCCCCACATCATATGGCCCATGGAGAAATACATCAGCGGGATCAGAAGAGCCACGGAGACGATGAGACGTTTTTTCATCTTCGGGGTCTCTGTGTCCTTCAGCATGTCGTCATAGTCGGAAGCGCCGCCCTGCGTTTTTTCAGTGCCTTTTAAGGATGCGCCGTAGCCAGCCTCCGTTACAGCAGCGATAATCGCAGACGACGAAGCGGTTCCTTCCACTCCCATGGAGTTGGTCAGAAGGCTTACCGAGCAGGAGGTCACGCCGGGCACCTTGGAAACGGCTTTTTCCACCCGGGCACTGCAGGCTGCACAACTCATGCCGGTCACGTTGTATTGTTCCATATTGTTTTGTCTCTCCTTTCCAGGGGGACGGTGTTTTTGGCTTTTTTCCTGTCCCCGTTGGTATTTTTCATAGTTGTCTGTTTCTCACGTCAAACGCCTGTTTCTGTAATCAGAAACGGCGGTCCTTTGAACTTTTCACCCAAGCCTCACTTCATCAGCTTCTGCAGTGTTGTTACCAGTTCATCGACAACTTCATCATTTCCTTCCCGGATGTTGTCGGCCACACAGGTACGGATGTGATCTGCCAGAAGCACCTTGTTAAAGCTGTTCAGTGCGGCGTTTACTGCAGCCACCTGGGTCAGAATATCCGTACAGTAGGCGTTCTTCTCCAGCATGTTCTGGATTCCTCTTACCTGACCCTCGATCCGTTTCAGGCGATTCATCAGGTCTTTGTATTCTTTATCTGTCCGTACCTTCGTCTTACCTCCGGTCATCTCACAACAACAGCAATGTTTCTCTTCTGCCATGCATTCATCTCCTCTCCGTATACCCCTCACCGGTATTTTACGAGTGCATTATATACCCCCTGTAGGTATTTTGTCAAGAGGACTATGTGAGAAATTTTGTCACTGTCAGTCTGCACCGTAAAAGCGCCGGTTAATCATTTTCCTCGTCGCCATAACAAAAAAGAAGACACCGCCGGGATGTCTCCTTTTTTTCATGTCTTCCACCTTTATTTTTCCTGTACATTGATAATCACTTTCATTGTCGTCTCTCGATTTGCATCGATGTACTGATATGCTTTCAGATAATCTTTGAACGCAAACACCTTGGAAATCAGTGGTTTCAGATATACCTTTCCCCCGTTTACCAGTGCAATACCCTCCACATAATCATCATGACGGTACATCATGGTACTCTTAATATCCAGTTCATGGTCATTTGCGACTGCAAGATCAATGGTTGCCATATCCGCAAAGACAGCTACCAGAACGATCACGCTTCCTTTTCTCGCATATTTGATGGCCTGTCCCATGGTAATATTATTTCCGGCACAATCATAAATCACATCTGCTTTATCCGGCCCAAAAGCTTCAATCATAGCCTCACCGAAATCCTTCTCTTTTGTATTTACACATACATCAATTCCACATTCCTTTGCTTTATCCAGGCGAAGATCACTAATGTCCGTAATCATAACCTTTGCTGCTCCCATTCCTTTTGCAGACTGTGCAACCAGATTGCCGATTGGTCCTGCCCCGAGAACAGCAATGTTCATTCCTTTCACATCCCCCATCTGTTTCACCGCATGTACAGCGACAGCCAGCGGCTCAATCATCGCACCTTCTTCGTAAGACATCTCTTCCGGAATCGGCGTTACTTTGGACGCATCTACCGCAAAATATTCTGAAGCAGTTCCCGTTGTCTGAAAGCCCATCACCTTCAGTTCTTCGCAAAGGTTGTACTTTCCATGGCGGCACGGATAACAGTGTCCACAATAAACCTGCGGTTCAATCGTCACCTTCTGGCCTTCATGAAATTCTGTAACATCCTTTCCGATCTTTGTGATCTCTCCGGATACTTCATGCCCCTGGGTAACCGGATATCTGGTAAAGGGGTGTTTTCCATGGTACACATGAATATCCGATCCACAAATCCCAATGTTCCGGATTTTCACTAATACCTGATCATCCTTTACTTCTGGAACCGGCACCTCTCTGAAAATAATTTCTCCTGGTTTTGTCATTACCTGCTGTAACATCCTGCAACTCCTCCTTTTTTATTATCTTTTATTAAATATTTTATTAAAGTAATTATATTATTATCTCAACAAACGGCTTTGTCAATACCTTTTCTATACTTCTGCCCATTGCACAAAATTACATAAGTAAATTTATACAATGTTTCCAACTATAAAAGCCAGCGGAAAAAACATACTTTCATACGTTTTCCCGCCGGCCTCTCATCCAGACGATTACTACATCTCTTTTATAAACTTCTGTAAAAAATATTTTGCCGCACCTACCGCAGAGGCTTCTCTTTTATAAGCACAGATTTTCAGATATCTGGCGTCATGATCAAAGCCGTTATAAGCCATCACCTTTTCTCCCAATGTAAGCATCGCATTCGCCAGATATCCTCCTACTTCTCCCCCAAGGATGATATCCATATCATAGGCCATCCGTAAGTTTGAAATCAGAATTGCCAGCTTATCCAGATATTCCTGCCAGATCTGTTCCGCCTCCCTTTCTTTTTCTCCCACCCGCTTCATAAACTGTTCCAGGCTCTGACCTGTCTCATCTGTCAGCACCTTTGCCGCGCAATAGGCATCCGCACAGCCCTGCTTCCCGCAATAGCACCTCTTTCCTCCCGGAACCAGGATCATATGGCCAAACTCACCGGCCTTCTGATTTTCTCCCGAAACCAGTTTGCCATCAATGCAAAAGGCTCCGCCAAGCGTACTATTTAAGGACAAATACAATGCATTTTTGTATGTGTTCTGGTTCTCTGCCATCATAGCCGCGTTCGCATCGTTCTCAAAATATACCGGCAGCGAAAAAATCTGCTCCAGAAACGTAAGGCTGTAATTTTCCAGCTGAAGCGCATGGGATTTGATCAGCATTCTCTCTTTTGCATTTATAATTCCCGGAATGGAAATACCAATTCCAAGAATCCGCCCGGGATTTTCCATATCTGCAAGAAAACGCTCCAGTTCTTTCCGAAGCTGTAAATAATAAGATGTTTCCGGAGAAAATTCCAGGAAAATTCTTTCATACTTTTCAATTTCATATCTCAGATTTACAAGCACAAAGCCCACATGTTTTGCAGTAATTCCAATTCCAACCGCATAACGGTATGCGGGATTCATACTGATCCTTTTCGCTTTCCGTCCGCCTGTAGACTCATACGCTCCCGTTTCCATCACAATTTTATCTGCCAACAGCTCATTCACATTTGACAAAACCGTTGGCATACTGAGATTCAGATTTTTGTAAAGTTCTACCTTTGACGTTGCTTCATGGTTTATGATATAGGTTAGGATTTTCGATTTTGTAATATTTTTCTTTTCCGCTCCGGCCATTTTTTAAGATTCCTTTTATAAAAGTTTTTATAAAAGGAATCTTAATCTCTTTTGGAAAATTTGTAAAGATCAAATTTCCCTGATATTCCTTCAGGGCATCTGCAAAGTCTTTTCCTGCTGGAAATGTTTCTTTAAAATCCAACTTCTATTCTCCCAGACGTACTCAGGAATTCCGGTCAATCAGCCTGACAATTCTCTGTCTGTTATATCTCTGCATCGCCACAAACATCAGATCAAACAGCGCTGACAGAATGGAAGTAATGACAAACACCGGATAGGCTCCGAACCAGTTTCCTGCCAGGATCGGCAGGAAGCTCAGCACTGCGATCGTTTCATGCCCCAGTTCGGCCTGGCAGGTGGCCTGGGCGATCTCATCCCAGGTGTGCTGTCTGGGATCAAAGGTATTGGGACTATAGGTTGGCATTTTATTTTTCCAGCGTTTCACTCTCAGCTTTTCATAGAAACGCATTTCCGCTTTGCTCACCTGATACCAGCGCCTGCTGTAATCCGCCCGGTTCTTCATCGCCGAATGATACAAAAAGGCCACAAGCAGTCTCATTGCAAAATGATAGGTAACCGTTCCCAGTGTAATTGCCAGCGTAAGCAAAATTTCCAGAGAAGTGTTTTCATACAGGATGCTGAACACAACAGTCCCCACAAAAGATACCGCAGGAATGATTTTTAATAATTTTTTCATCGTCATTTTCTTTTCCTCAGCCCCTCGATCAGCCCGCACAGCTTCTCCACATCCATCGGCTTGGACAGGTGGGCATTCATACCGGCTTCCAGACATTTCTTTTCGTCTTCCATGAAGGCATTGGCCGTCAGGGCAATGATGGGAATTGTCCGGACATCTGGGACAGCTGCTCTCTGGAATCATCCAGAATACTGAAACACTGTTCTGTAGCCACCTTCTGCACGGATGAAGTATAATTAAAAAGAATTCCCACAATCAGTACAATCAGAAGAGCCGTCATTTCCATATAAAATAAAATAAATATAGCGTTTATTCCCTGTTTTTTCTTTCATATTCTTCCTCGTGCTTTCATCGTTTTACTATTCGGAATCAGTGTACCATATTTTTCTGAAAAAAGCAGTATCTTTTAACTGACTTTTCATGATATGATAATTTCAGTTCGCACTTTCACAATACAGTTAAGATCTATTTCAAGAAACGGAGTTTTCTTATGCATTTAGAAGCTTTTTCCATTGTTCCTCTTCTTGATGAGGAAATTTTCCAGACTGCCTTTGAGCATCTTCCCTCTGACGGACTCTGGGCCCACAGAAAAGAAAAGATCCTCCGCCAGAAAAAAGCAGAGGATCGCTGTCTTACGCTCGCCGCCGGACTTCTGGCCCGTCGGGCCTTTTTGAAAATGAAAGTGTCTTTTTCCGCCCTTTCCCTGGAAAAAGGAGGAAAACCGGTTATCGCCGATGAAAAGCACTTTTTTAACCTTTCCCACAGCGGGATGTACGCCGTCTGCGCTTACGGACTTTCTCCCTCAGGTGTCGATATCCAGAAGGAAACGCCGGACCGCTTTCATATCGCAGAACGCTGCTTTACCGAAGGGGAACAGGCGCTGATCCGGGAGCAGGGACCGGAAATGTTTACGAGGATCTGGGCCAGGAAAGAGAGCTATTTGAAATTTACCGGGCAGGGTATCCGCGTTCCCTTAAATTCTTTTGAGGTGCTCCCGGGTGAGCAGACGCTTCCTGTTTTTTTTCAAGAATTTACCCTGGAGGGGTATCGGATTGCGCTCTGCTCTGAAGAAGAAATGGCCGTGTCCCTTAAGTTCCTTACACTGGAGGAACTACTTTTTTAAGCAAAAAAACCACCGAAGAAGACATCCCCTCAACGTCTTCCCGGTGGTTTTTCTCTTATTTGAACCAATAGGGACAGTTAAAAGTCCGAAAACACCGTCCCCCTGGCCCGGGCTTTACTCTGCTGCAGTCACAGAAGTGATGTGCGGGTTTACGCCCTCATACCAGTACAGGAAACCTTCCATGTCGATCTTATCGCCGATCTGAAGAGCCTCTACTGCTTTGTATACGTCAGTATCTTTATCGCAGAGATAGGACTCAACGGTAAAGGTGTAGGTCTCGCCATTGTAGGAAACGTTGAAGTACAGATCGTCTCCCTCGCTTCCGGAACCGTCGTAGTTGTACAGGAACGGAACGTCGTTTCCGTCTGCATCCTGGCCAGCTGCCTCAACGGTCATTCCTTTGAAGGAAACCAGCTCGTTCTGATGGTCGATGAGCTCGTCTTTTCCCAGAAGGTCTGTTACATCCAGCGGTTTTGCGATGTACTCGCCATCCTCAATCTCGAAGGACTCTACATCAGCAACCTCGATCTCACCGGACCACTCTGCTTTGTATCCGGTTACTTTGATCTTGGTTCCCGGAACGAGTTTCTCGTACTCTTCCTCGGAGCAGGGCATATTGTAAATGAAGTAAGCGCCGTCCTTATCCTGGGTATAGATGGTTGCTTTGTCCTCCCACCAGGACTGTTTTGCCTGTACATAGGTCTCGATGACAACCTCAGCGTCAACATCTGCTGCCAGGTACTCTTCGTGGGTCATAACGCCCTCGCCCTTTACATCGGTCTCAACCTCGGTAGCTTCCTCGGTCTCAGTCTCAGCTGCTTCGCTGACTGTCTCTGTTGCTGCCTCTGTGCTCTCCTCAGCCATTGCACAGCCCGGAACAGCCAGAGCCATGGAAAGTGCCATCATTAACACCAGTCTTTTTTTCATAAGTTTCTCCTTTCCGTCCGTTCTCCAGACGCGGAGGCGCCCTTCTCGGGTGTCTCTGTTAATTCTTCAAACACTTACATTATACAGATTTTTGCTTTGAAATCAATGGTTTTCCCGCTGATATTTTCTTTTTTTCACCAATTCTTTCAGAAGATACAGAAGGATCAGCGCCCAGATCACTCCAAGGGCGCCAAGAAGGGCCACGGAAGTTTTCGGCAGGGGGCCGAGATCCTTTTTCCCGTCGGCTCCTCCTGTGCTGATCTGGTCCAGATGATAGAGAGAGGTCACATCGCTGTAGAGGTTCTCGATATAGGTGTCGTCGATCTCTTTTTTCCTTCGCACCGACTTCGTCACATCCTCGATAAGCTGGCCTGCCGCGTCACGAAGGGAGGCAGAACCGTTGAAGACAGCCGTCACAAAGGTATCTTCTGCATGGGTGAGAAGCAGCTTCGAGGCCGCAATCTTCACATCGTAGAAAGTATTGTTGTCCTCTCCCGCCCTGGAAAGGTAATCCTGATACTCCGCGGAATCCTGTGCTTTCGAGGTGACGGGCACATAGCCTTCGGTCTCCGAGTAGGCGATCTGCACCTCGTTGGTCAGAAGATACTGCGTAAAGAGCCAGGAGGCCAGAACTTCCTGGGGGTCCTGCTTATTGAACACGCAGACCGACGGTCCCTGGGAAATCATTTTCGGATGCTCCGGGTCCACCTGCGGAATCATCATGACCTCCGTGTCAAACTCCTGCACTGCATCGTTGCTGATATCCACCAGCGGCGCGTTGGTTCCCATCCAGGTAGAACCCGCCGTGGAATCAATGGCGAAAATGCACTGGCCCGCATTGAGGAAGTTGGCCGGATAACCGGAGATCTTGAAGGTGGAAAAAGCTCCCGTCTTCGTGTGCTCTGCGATATTCAAAAGGAAATCCTTCGTCGTGTTGTTGAAAAGACCGATCTCCCCCTCCGCCGTGGAATAGGTTGCATCTTTCTCGGCCAGATATTCGATCATCATATTGTCGGTAGACTTATAGATGAAAGGAATCATGACGTCCTGACCATTCACCGCATAGGTTCCGTCGCTGTTTTTCTTCGTGGCCGCCTCGGAAACCTCCCAGATGAAGTCCCAGGTCAATGTCTCCGGCAGGGTGTAGCCCAGTTTTTCCACATAGGTCTTATTCACATAGCAGGCCTCGGTGGAACGCATGAAGGGCAGGGCATAATAATGGCCCTCGATGCTGCACTCGGAAAGGAACTGCGGAATGATCTCCTCCTCCGTCGGAGAGTCGAAAGCCAGACCGCTTCCGCCAAGGCCGTAAGTCTCATCCGTCAGAAGCTCATCCAGCGGCACCACCGTATCCTTGCCCGTGAGGTAAGTTGCGATGTGGTCCGGGTAGGTGATGCAGACGTTCGGTGTCGTGTCCGTGGCGATGTTGGTGATGACGTCGTTATAAATTTTTCCGTAATCCGTATACAGCTTCAAATTCACCGTGATGTTTGGGTAAAGGGCCTCAAAATCGGAAATTGCCTTCTTATAGATATCGGTCTGGGTCTTGTTCGTATCGTTTTTCGCCCAGAAGGTAAGCTCATAATTTTTTGAAGTATCAAAGGTATCCGGAAGCTCGAAGCTCTTCTCTTCCTTCGCCCCGTGGCAACCCGTGAGGGAAAGCACACCTGCTGTGAGAAGGCCTGCCGCCAGATATTTTTTCCATCTGCTTTTCATCCTTTTGTCCCTCCTCTTGATACCCCTTCCATGATCCGGCTCCGGAAAACCAGAAACAGAACGATAAGGGGCAGGGAAATGACCACCACCGCCGCCATCATGGCAGGAATATTTTCCCGGCCGAAGCCGTTTTCCCTGATCTCCTGGATTCCGTTGGAAACGAGATACAGGTTGGGATCGTCGGTGATGAGGCGGGGCCACACATAGGAGTTCCAGCACTCGATAACCTTTAAAATCACAATCGTCACCATGGTGGGCTTGCAGATCGGAATCATGACCTTACAGAGGAATTTCAGGTCCGAGGTTCCGTCCACCTTCGCCGCCCGGTAAAGCTCGTCGGGCACCTGCTCGAAATTTTCCTTCAAAAGATAAATGTAGAAAACTGAAGTCACCGAGGGGAGAATCAGTCCCGTGAAGGTGTTCCGGAGGTTCAGGTTCGTGATCGTCACAAAGTTTGTGATGACCACCAGCTCCGCCGGAATCATCATCAGAGAGAGAAAAAGCGTGAAGACCAGATTTTTTCCCGGGAAACTCAGTCTTGCAAAGGCGTAGGCCGCCAGTGTGATGACCACCATCATGATGGCCGTCGTGATCACCGTGAAAATCAGTGTGTTCAGAAGATATTTTGCCAGAGGAACGGCCGTGAAGGCATCCTTATAGTTTTCAAGAGTCGGCGACGCGGTGAAAAACGCCGGGATATGCTCCGCGTTATAAGCGCCGTAGCTTTTTACAGAAGTCAAAAGCATCCAGTAAAAAGGAAACAGGACGATGAGCGCCCAGATCGTCAGAAAAAGATAGGTTACTCCTTTTCCGAGGATCCGGCGTCTTTTTTCCGACTGCTCTATTTTTTCATAATCCATTTTTCTGTCCTCATTTGGTATAGTGAACGTGTTTCCGGCTGACCAGCAGGTTGATGCAGGTGATGGTCAGGACGATGACAAACAGGATGATTGCCGCCGCGGAGGCATAGGACGGATAGCCGCCGCTGTCTCCGTAAAGCATGTCGTAAACATAACCGACGATCGTATTCATGCCCGCCGCATTGAGGTTCGTTCCAAAGAGCGCCACAGCATCGCTGTAGGCCTTGAAGGCTCCGATGAAGCCGGTGATCACAAGGTAAAACACAGTCGGCGAGATCATCGGCAGCGTGATTTTATAGAAAATCCGGAACTTCGAGGTTCCGTCCACCCGGGCCGCATTGTAATAGGTCTGGTTCACAGAAGCCAGAGCGCTCGTGAGAATCAGAATCTTGAAGGGCATAACCACCCAGACCGTGTACACACAGAGCACCAGCATCTTGGCCCAGTAGGGGCCGTCGATGAAATCCACCGATTCGCCGCCAAACCAGTTCAGCACCAGATTGATGAGTCCGTCGGTGTAGGCTGTTTTTTTGAAAAGGATCATAAACACCAGACCGATGGCCAGCGTGTTTGTCACATAAGGCAGAAAATATACCGTCTGGTAGAGCTTCCTAAGCGGCTTGACCGAGCTTAGGGCTACCGAAATCAGGAGGGCCAGAAGCGTCGATACCGGCACGGTGATGGCCACCAGAAGCAGGGTATTTTTCAGAGCCTGGAGAAAATATGGATCATGGAGCACATAGGAATAGTTGTAGATTCCCGTGCCATAGTAAGTCTGGGAAGCGGAGTTATAGCCCTCCTCGAAGGAATAGACAAACACGTCTATGAGGGGATAGACCAGAAAAGCTCCCAGAAAAAGCAGCGCCGGCAAGAGATAGAGCCAGCCTTTGAAATCTTTCTTTTCCATGGTTTCGCCTCCCGTCAGATCCGGATCCGCTCTTCGCTGCTGCCATCAAACACAAAGAGTTTTGATGGCTTCACCGCAAAGCGGACGATTTCGGATGAGGTATCTACCTTCGTCTCCGCGCTGATGATCGAGCGGATGTTGGGATTTAAGGAAGCCTCGTGGTTCGAAACGATGGAAATGTCTCTTCCCATGACTTCCACGCCGCCAAGCTGGCAAATCAGCGGGCCGTCCTCTTTTAAAAGAAAGCCCTCGGGGCGGATTCCCACGAAAACGTCCCGATCCTTCTGACCGGGTGCGTCAAGAACGGCAGCGTCTCCGATACAGACCTTTCCGTTTTTGATTTTCCCCTGAAATACATTGATCGGCGGAGTTCCGAGGAATTTCGCCACAAAAAGATTTACCGGATCGTCGTAGACCTCCTGGGGCTTTCCGGTCTGCTGAACGACGCCGGCTTTCATCACCACAATGCGGTCGGAAATGCTCATGGCCTCCTCCTGGTCATGGGTGACAAAGACCGTCGTAATCTTCGTGGCCCGCTGGATCTTCCGAATCTCCTCCCGGGTCTGAAGCCGTAGTCTCGCATCCAGATTGGAAAGGGGCTCATCCAAAAGAAGTACATGTGGAAGTTTCACCAGCGCCCGGGCGATGGCCACACGCTGCTGCTGACCGCCGGAGAGCTCGCCGGGTTTTCGCTCCATGAGTTCCTGAATCTGCACGAGAGCCGCCGCGTCCATGGCCCTTTTTTCCATCTCCGCCCTGGAAAGCTTGTCCTTCCCTTTCAGGTTCTGCAGCGGGAAGATGATGTTCTGCCGAACCGTGAGATGCGGATAGAGAGCATAGTTCTGAAACACCATGCCCACTCCGCGTTTTTCCGGCGGCAGCGCCGTCACGTCCTTATCCCCGAAAAAGATCTTGCCGCTGGTCGGCTTTTCCAGGCCGCAGATCATGTTCAGCGTCGTACTTTTTCCACAGCCCGAGGGGCCCAGAAGGCCGATGAGTTCCCCGTCGGGGATCTCGAAATTAAAATCCTTCACCGCTGTCACCCGGCTGCTGTTTCTTCCCCTGCCGGGAAAGCTTTTGGTCAGGTCCTCCAACTGAATTTTCATATGCTTTTTCCCTCTTATCTTTCCGCTTATCTGTTCCGGCCCGTATCCGGGTTCTCCAGAGATAGCTTTTCATTCAGTTTTTTATAAATATGCTCCGCCATCCAGGGCTCGCTGCAGGCTTTCAGCGCCTCATCCAGCGCAAACCAGCGCACGCCGCTGTTCTCGTCGGGCTTGATGTGGAGCGTATCTGCCTCGTCGGCCTCCAGTAAATAGGTGACGTTGGCATGAAGATGCGAGGAAACGTACTCTCCTCTCTTCACATGGCCGTCCACCGTGAGCATTTCCAGGGAAAAAATCCCCTCGGAAACCGGCTTTAAATTCGTGATGCCTGTCTCCTCCCGTGCTTCCTTCAAAGCCACATGGAGAAGGTCTTGATCTCCGTCCGCATGGCCGCCGGTCCAGGCCCAGGAATGGTAGATGTTGTGGTAGATCATCAGCACCTTGTCATGGGCCTGATTCACCAGCCAGGCGGAGGCGGTGAAATGTGCCACCCGGTTCTTCCTCTCAAAAATGTCCGGCTGAGTGTCCAGAAGAGCCAGCATGACCTCTCTATCTTTTTCTTCCTGCTCGTTGAAGGGCTGGTAGGCAAGAAGATCCTCTTTCAAACTCATTTTCTGCTGTTCCTTTCATGATGATGCAATACGAATTGCTCCGCTTCGCTCTCGCAATTCTCCAACCATTCGGAATCCGCTGATTTACTTCGTAAATTGCTACTTCCTCATGTTTGGGCGGGTCCCAAGTTCAAGAGCCTTCTCCTGCAAGCAGGAACGGCTCTTGAGTTTGGTCCCCTGGCATCATCATTCTAACAGATAATCCATCAAAAACCAACCCACTAACACAAAAATCCGGTTGACTTTTCCACTTTTCCCCCGTATCATCGTTTTAACGCTATACAGCGAATGAAGGAGGGAACTTGTTTGAGACAGATTTCAGGAAACAAACTTCTGGTAAAGGCCTTGAAGGAGGAAGGGGTGGATACCCTCTTCGGTTATCCCGGCGCCTGTACCATTGATATCAGCGACGAACTTTACAAACAGAGCGGGATTGATATCATTCTTCCCCGCCACGAGCAGGCTCTGGTTCACGAAGCTGACGCCTACGCCCGGACCACGGGAAAAGTCGGTGTCTGTCTGGTGACGAGCGGCCCCGGTGCCACCAACCTGGTGACAGGCCTTGCCACCGCCAACTATGACAGCGTGCCTCTCGTATGCTTCACAGGCCAGGTAGCCCGGCACCTCATCGGAAATGACGCTTTCCAGGAGGTCGATATCGTGGGCATCACCCGCAGCATCACCAAATACGGTGTCACCGTACGGAACCGGGAAGACCTGGGCCGCATCATCAAGGAGGCCTTTTACATCGCCCGTACCGGCCGTCCGGGCCCGGTCCTCATCGACCTTCCGAAGGATGTCATGGCAGAACTCGGCAGCGCGGAATACCCAAAGACAGTCAACATCCGCGGTTACAAGCCCAGCACCGGCGTCCATATGGGACAGCTCAAGAAAGCCCTGAAAATGCTCCATAAAGCCAAAAAACCGCTCTTCCTCGCCGGCGGCGGCGTCAACATCTCCCACGCCAACGAAATCTTTAAGGAAGTCGTGGAAAAGACTCAGGTTCCCGTGGTCACAACCATCATGGGCCGGGGCGCCATCTCCACGGAGCATCCCCTTTTCATCGGAAACATCGGCATGCACGGAGCCTACGCCGCCAACATGGCCATGAACGAGTGCGACCTGCTCTTTTCCATCGGTACCCGCTTTAACGACCGGATCACCGGAAAGCTCCATGCCTTCGCCCCCCACGCGGAGATCATCCATATCGATATCGATACGGCCTCCATTTCCCGGAATATCCATGTGGATGTGCCTATCGTTGCCGACGCGAAGGAAGCCATCACGAAAATGGCCGAATATGTGGAAAAATGCAACACCGGCAAGTGGCTCTCCACCATCGACGCCTGGAAATCCGAGCATCCTCTGACCATGAAAAAACGCCAGCTTATGAGCCCCCTTGATATCATAAATGAGATCAACCGCCAGTACGACGAAGCCATTCTCGTGACGGACGTGGGACAGCATCAGATGCTCGTCTCCCAGTATGCGGCCATCACCGAGAAGAAAAAGCTCATCATGTCCGGCGGCCTTGGAACCATGGGCTACGGCCTGCCCGGAGCCATCGGAGCCAAAATCGGCAATCCGGACACTCCGGTTATCATGGTCTCCGGCGACGGCGGTATGCAGATGAACATCCAGGAGCTGGCCACCGCCGTTCTGGAGGAGCTTCCCATCGTCTGCTGCATTTTCAACAACACTTATCTCGGCATGGTGCGCCAGTGGCAGAAGCTTTTCTACGGAAAACGCTACTCTATGACCAACCTCCGCTCCGGCGCCCTCTCCCGCCGCACCGACGGCCAGGAATATCCGGAATACACGCCGGATTTCATCAAGCTGGCAGAAAGCTACGGAGCCAAGGGTATCCGCGTGACAGAGACAGAAGAGATCGCCGCTGCCTTTGAGGAAGCGAAAAAGAACACCAAAAGACCGACCATTATCGAATTTATCATCGATCCGGAAGAAATGGTCTATCCCATGATCAAGCCCGGCGGAACCCTGGCCGATATGATCATGGACTGCTAAGGAGGTTGAATTATGGAAAAAGAATTACAGAAACGATGGATCTCCCTCTATGTGGAAAACCAGGTGGGCGTCCTCTCGAAGATCTCCGGCCTTTTCTCCGGAAAATCCTATAACCTGGACAGCCTCACCGTGGGTACCACCGAGGACCCAACGGTCTCCCGTATGACCATCGGTACTTTCAGCGATGACGAGACCTTCGAGCAGATCAAAAAACAGCTGAACCGCATGGTGGAGGTCATTCGTGTCCTCGATTTCACGAATGTCTCCGTTCATATGAAGGAAATCCTCTACGTCAAGGTGCTGGACTGCTCCCCCGAAGATAAGACGGAGCTCTTCCAGATTGCCGAGACCTTCAAAGCCCAAGTCATCGACTACGGTAAGGACAGTCTCCTTCTGGAGTTTTTCCAGACTTCAGGAAAAAATGATTCCGTGGTCCGCCTGATGAAAAAAGAATTCCACCACATTGAAGTGGTCCGGGGCGGAAGCGTTGGCATCGAGTCCATCAGCATGACCGACCGGTAAATAAACATAAGAAAAGCGCTGCAAGCCTTTCGGGTAGGAAGCTGCAGCGCTCTTTTTTATGCGTTCTTTTTGCCTTTCACGGCGTTGACTGCCAGACAGATGAGAACGGTCAGAACCATATCCGGCAGGGTGTTTCCCAGTGCAAAATCTACATGCATCAGAATTCGGTACAACACGAAACCGACAAGCCAGATCACCAGATTGCACCAGTCGAAAGCCTGCTCCTCTTTCTTCTTTTTCAGAAGGAAGAAGTCGGCGATTTGCACGGCGATCATCGGTGCGAAGACGGAACCGATGAGGTAGAGGAAATCTGTGATGTCATCCATCGGATAAACGATGGCTCCCACCGTACCGATGACCGTCACAGCGACGGCCGCATATTTTCCCTTGAGCTTCGCCACGATGGACTCTCCGGAAATTCCGGCGGAATAAGCGTCCAGGAAGGTGGTTGTAACGGTGGAAAAGACCACGATTAGAAGGCCTGCGATGCCAAGTCCGGCTTTCATGAGGATCTGGGCGATGTCATTTTCCCCGGTGAAAATGGAAGCTCCCATACCGATGACGTACATGAAGCAGCTCACAATGCCGTAAACCACAGCGCTGACGGCTGTCGCTTTCACCGGCTCCTTCGCTTCCCTCGTGTAATCGCTGATGAGAGGCAGCCAGGAAAGGGGCATGGCCACAGCCAACTCCACAGCCGCACCGAAGGTCAGAGAATCGTCAGCGGTGTCTGCCATGGGATTACCACTGAAGAAAATGATCTTGCTCAAAATCAGCGTCAGGATGAAAAGGGCCGCCATGGCGATAGTGTTGACCTTGCCAAGATTCGTGATGCCGATGAGAATCCAGACAATGATCAGCGCGCCGATGACCAGGCACCATACCCAGTGGCCTGTGGAAAAGATGCCATTGGCTGCCAGAGCGCCGTCATAGATCATGATGGCCGTCCAGCCCACCAGCTGAAGCACATTTAAGGTAGCAAACAGCTGACCGCCGTGGATACCGAAGCTGTCTTTCACGGTCTCCATGGCGCTTTTTCCCAGTTTTCCACCGATGACACCGGAGAGAAAGAGCATGATGCAGCCGATGACATGGCCGATCAGAATCGCTGCCAGGCCTTTTCCAAAGCCTAAGGATGAAAAATAAGTACCCGTCAGGATCTCAGCGATGGAGACACCGGCTCCGAACCAGATCAGGCCGTTTTCAAAGAGAGAGGTTTTCTTTTCCATGGCTTAAACCTCCGCTTCTTTCGTGTAGGCGTTGTCGATGGCGAAGCCGTGATCCATGGGGCCGCTGCCTTTTCCAAGATCGAGCATTGCTGCCAGGGCTCCGGAGATATAGTCCTTGGCCCGCTCCACGGATTCCTCCAGTGAAAAACCTTTTGCCAGGTTGGAGGCAATGGCGGAGGAAAGGGTGCAGCCGGTGCCGTGGGTGTTGGGATTGCTGATGCGTTTTCCGTTAAACCAGCGGTAGGTTCCATCCGCATAGAGAAGGTCGTTGGCATCGTTGAGCTGATGCCCTCCCTTGCAGAGGACTGCACAGTGATATTCCTCGGAGATGCGTTTTGCCGCCTCAATCATATCCTCTGTGGTCTTCACTTCCATCCCTGTGAGGACTTCGGTTTCTGGAATGTTCGGTGTCAGGACGCAGGCCAGAGGAAAAAGCTCCTTTTTCAGGGTCTCCACTGCCTCCTCGCTGATGAGTCTCGCGCCGCTGGTGGCCACCATAACGGGATCCACCACGATGTTTTTCGCCTCGTACTGGCGAAGCTTTGCCGCGATCGTGCGGATAAGACTGCTCTCAGAAACCATGCCGATCTTCACCGCGTCAGGATAGATATCGGTGAAAATCGCGTCCAGTTCCTGGCCTAAAAATTCCGGGGTTGCGTTTAAAATAGAAGTTACGCCGGTTGTGTTCTGTGCAGTCAGAGCCGTGATGGCGCTCATGGCATATACGCCGTTTGCCATCATCGTCTTGATATCTGCCTGGATGCCGGCGCCTCCGCTGGAATCGCTTCCGGCGATCGTTACTGCTGTTCTCATTTTGATTTCTCCTTTTCAGTAAACGTTTTATTGAGCGGTCCGAAGTGGTGCCCCCGACGGGCCGCTGGATGAACGGGATTTACTCCCTGACCATCTCTTTTGTTGCAGTTTTCAGTTCTTCTGAAGCTTTCTTAATGTCTTTCTGGCCGTAAATCGCGCTGATCACGGCGATGCCGCAGATCCCGCTGCTGGAAAGCTCCTTCACATTGTCTTTCGTGATGCCGCCGATGGCAATGACCGGAATGGAAACGGCCTCGCAGATGGCTTTCAGCGTCTCAAAGGGCACTTCCACGGCGTCATCCTTGGAGCTCGTCGGGAAAACGGCTCCCACACCGAGGTAATCGGCCCCGTGTCTCTCTGCGAGAACAGCCTGCTCCACAGTCTGGGCGGAAACGCCGATGATCTTGTCCGGTCCTAATTTTGCCCGCACATCCCCGGCTTCCATATCGCTCTGGCCCACATGAACGCCATCCGCATCCATCTCTATGGCAATCTCCACATTATCGTTGATGACAAAAGGAACGTGATACTCTCTGCAGAGTTCCTTCAGATCTTTGGCTTCCTCCAGAAAATGCTCCTCGTCCAGTTTTTTCTCCCGGAGCTGAACAAAGGTCACGCCGCCTTCCAGACTCTCTTTTACCACCTCATGCAGGGTGCGGCCCTCCAGCCAATGCCGGTCTGTCACCGCATAGAGTAGAAGATTTTCCTTATCGCACTTCATATTTGGCTCCCTTCTCCAGGATCTCGCCGGTCATGTTGTAGATGGCGTCGATGATCCGGTTGCGGTAGGTGGAGTTTCCGTCGCCCTCAACCATGCGGCTCCAGCCGATCTCTCCGGCCAGGCCCATCATGCAGACGGCGGCTGCGGCAGCTTCCAGCTGGTTATCCGGGTTGGCAGCCACGAAAGCCGTCATCATGCCGGAAAGCTGGCAGCCGGTTCCGGTGATCTGTCCCATCTCCGGGCGGCCGTTGCGGATCACATAGCATTTTTCCCCGTCGCTTACCAGGTCAATGGCTCCGGTGACGGCCACGATGGAACCGCTCTCTTTTGCAAAATTCTTCACGAAACGGATGGAATCATCCAGAGTCTCGTCGGTGACTTTATCTGCCACGTCAGCATCCACGCCCTTGGTGGTGCCGCTTCCCAGAGCCAGGGTCTTAATCTCGGAAATATTTCCGCGGATCACCGTCAGCTTCAGCTCCTTCATCAGTTCCACAGCCGTATTGGTACGAAGGGCAGAAGCACCTGCTCCCACCGGATCCAGAAGAACGGGATGACCCAGTTCATTGGATTTCTTTCCTGCCTTCAACATGGCTTCGATACTGGTCTTATGCAGGGTTCCGATGTTGATATTCAGGGCGCTGCAGATGGCAGTGATATCCACCACATCCTCCGGCTCGTCGGACATGATTGGGCTGCCGCCGCAAGCCAGGAGTACATTGGCCACGTCGTTGACGGTGACATAGTTGGTGATGTTATGTACCAGAGGTACGTTCTTTCTTACATTTTCACAACAGGTTTTCAGCATGTTTTTTGCTCCTCCTTAAAGAAAGTATTCCGGCCCTTCTTCCGCAGTTGCCGGCATTTTCTGACAGCCTGAACAAAAAGAAAAAGCGGATATGCCTGACATAGACATATCCGCTTCATGATTTTTCCATCACAGAGCGAGATACGCTACGCGAATCTCGCTCTGATTAGCAGTCGTCAAATGCACTTGCACAAGTGCGTACATTTTCCTCGTTGCCATCACAAAAAGAACTCTGCGTTTATCCCTACGTTGGCATTATCCAAATCAGGTTATAGGTCAAGACGATACAGTCTACTCTCAGCCTGCTTTCCGCAAGCTCCCCTTGTCGTTCTGTATTATACGCCTCTGATCTGAAAAATGCAACCGGGAAACGAAAACTCTTACCAGAGTGCTCTCAGAGCCTCCTCCTCTTTGCCCGCAGTCTTTATTCCAAGAATTTCCTTGCTGCTTCTATTTTTAACCGTCTGAATGTTGCCAGGTCTCTCTCTATTGGTGTATAGTTAAAATACTATTTTAAGAATCGGGGAATGACTATGAAGTATGCGTTTACAAATGGAAAAATCCTAGACGGTTCCAGGGATATGCAGGTGCAGACCGGCCGCTGCATCCTGGTGAAAAATGGAAAAATCCACGATATCGTGTCTGACACGACCGATCTTTCCGGCTACACAAAAATTGATCTGAAAGGCCACTACATCCTTCCCGGCCTCATCAATATGCACGTCCACCTCGCCGGAAGCGGAAAGCCGCAGAAAAAGCAGCGTGACAATGAAAAACTGGTAAATACCATCATGAGCACCTCACTCACCAGAGCCATTGCTTACCGAATGGTTGCTGGCTTTGCCAAGGACGAACTCTTAAGCGGCGTCACCACGATCCGTACCGTGGGCGGTCTGGGAGATTTTGATACCCGCCTTCGCGATGAAATCAAAGCCGGATCCAAAATTGGGCCCCGCATCCTCGCCTCCAATCAGGGAATCTCTGTGCCCGGCGGCCATATGGCCGGTTCCGTGGCAGTGGCCGCATCATCCATTCCAGATGCCCTCAGCCACTTGAAAAAATCTGAGCAGCAAAAAGTGGATCTTATCAAGCTTATGATCACCGGAGGGGTCCTGGACGCCAAAGAAAAAGGCGTGCCCGGAGAACTCAAAATGCCGCCGGAAATGGTCCGGGCTGTCTGCGAAAAAGCCCACGCCGACGGCTATCTCGTGGCCGCCCATGTGGAATCTCCGGAAGGTGTCCGCGTCGCCCTGGAAAATGGCGTGGACTCCATCGAACACGGGGCCAAACTTACCGACGAGATGGTAAAGCTCTTCAAAGAGCGGGGTGCTTTCCTCTGTACTACGATCTCACCGGCCCTGCCCTATGCCCTATTCGACCGCTCCATCACCAACGCCACCGAAGTGGAACAGTATAATGGAAATGTTGTCTTCGAAGGAATCATCGCCTGCGCCAAAGCAGCCCTGGCCAACGATATTCCCGTCGTTCTCGGCAACGATGTGGGCTGCCCCTGGATCACCCAGTACGATTTCTGGCGCGAGCTTTACTACTTCCACAAATATGTGGGCGTCTCCAACGCTTTCGCCCTCTACACCGCCACCAAACGGAGCGCCGAACTGACCGATATCGATTCCATCACCGGTTCCATTGAAAAAGGCAAAGCTGCAGACCTGATCGTCACGGCCCAGAATCCGCTGAAGGATCTGAAAGCCCTCCGAAACCTGGAGATGGTCATCTCCGGCGGCCGCTTCATCGAACATCCTAAGATTAAAAAGAGGAAACAGGTCGAGGCGGAACTCGATAAATTTCTCTGATTTTTACAACTCGCGGTTTACAATGGGAGAAATGACAGGTTTTCCTTCTCTGTCTAAGAGGGGTGTCATTCCTCCCGCATTACCGCTTGTATGGAACACATAGTTTACGCCATTTTCGTTTCCTCCTTTTTAACACTTCATAAATCCGCGACAGCCAATTTTCGCAAACTCCGAAAAGCCCAGCGACTCATAAAACGCCGCTGTTTCCGGGCTCTGGTCTGTCGTCAGCTCGATTTGACGAACGGTCTGATAACGCTTAAGAACTGCCTTAACCAGAGCCGTCCCGACACCTTTTCGCTGTTTTTCAGGAAATACCAGAAGATCCTGAATAAAAACGATCGTAACCCCATCGCCAACGGCTCGAATAATTCCAAGCAGTTCTTCTCTTTCATACGCCGCCAGCACCAATAACGAATTTTGAAAGCCCTGCTTCAATGCCTGCGGATCATCCGTATACGCCGTCCAGCCGACACTCGAATAAACCTTCAGGATCTCCTTTTCGTTGTATGCGGAATAGTTTTTGATTTCCATTTTTGCCTCCAAGTATTAAATGTTGTTTGATGCACTCATTTTAAGTCTTTTCTCAAAATCGGCGCCTCGCTCAGTTCCACCTCTGTAAAGCTGTGATAAAACTTATCTGCATTGGCATTTGTGGCTCTGATGAGGTAATATTGGTCGATGCCATTTTCTCTGCATTCCTTTTCCATTTCTTTAAATAAACTTTGAGCGATACCTCTGTGCCTGTACTCCGGCAGAACATAAACCCAGTCAATATAAGCCATATGATAGCCATCCTGCATACAGCCATAAAAATGATATTCTATGCGCCCAAGAACTTTAGCGTTTTCCATTGCCAAAACAGAGGTTGTTTTTCTAAAAAAGGAATCCTTAATTCTTTCTCTCAGGCCTTCTTTATCAATCTTATCTACATGCATCTGCTCCGGCTCAACAGCCAGTGCATGTTCCAAATATTCTATGTATTTTTCTATATTACTCTCATCCAGTTTAACAAAAATCATATGCTCACCACCGCCTCATATTCTTATGAAATTTCTCCGTATAAGCTGCCTTCAATTCCTCCGCCGTAATTCCATAACACAGCAAAACATCGTTATAATACATGAGCACATCTGCCAGTTCCTCCACCAGATGACTTCTCTCCGTTCCTTCTTCACAGACCTTATGATCACCATTCTTTTTTATAACATCAATCACTTCTCCGATTTCTCCAACCATCCAGAGCAATTTATTCTTTCCAATCTCCGGTGAAATGCCTTCCCACTTATCCTTATATTTTTCCTGTAAGGCTTTCTGCATCTCAAGCATTTCGTTAATTCCAAAATCATTCATCGTATCTTCTCCCTCACCTGTTTTTTCTATTTATCAGTCTGTCCTTTTTTAAAACTGTTCTGGCCTCTGGAAAATTCCGTGCAACCTTCTGATAAATGTCAATAAAGCTGATCACACAGGTTTTTGTATACCCGGAAAGACAGGCCGCCATTTTTCAAATTCAGAGATATGCCATTCCACCGTATGCTCCCTGTCCAGCAAAATCGGATCATATATCCAGCCCACGCTGTCGATTCCTACCAGACCTGACAACTTTTTAAAATCTTCCATTATGATTTTCTTATCCGGCACATGCGGTTCTATCTCTTTCCCGTAAGGTGTGATCGTCACAAACCAATATTGCCCGTAAGGCTTCAGCACATCCATATGAGAAAGCATAGGTCTGGAAGTGTGTCTGATTCATAGGGCCATTTTAGCATCTCTCTGTAAGCCTCGCAAGGATTCTCTGCTAAAAGGATTCAAAATACAGAAACGGATTTTACGGAAATCCCTGTTTCTGGTAATATTTTTCACATATTAGGCGTTGCTAACAAAATACTGTTTGGATTGGGAAGAAGAACGTCTGATCAACCGCTTATCATCCATGGGACTGCTGTGCGGAAGTCAGATCGATATCTGTCAGAATTATAAGAAACAGCCTGTGCTGCTTTTTGCAAGAGACACCCTGATCGCCATCGGGCGTGAAGAAAGTAAAAAAATTATTCTTGGAGGTTCTGAACATGATGGATGTACCCTAACGCAACCATACACATATACAAAAACTGCTATGATTACTTTAACACGGATTTTTAAAACCAACAACTACGTTTTCAAAAAACTTTGTCGTCCGCCCCCTGTGAAGGACTGTTTCTTTTTCTTTCACATTTATTCACAGGAGGTTCCATTATGGACGATTATTTAAATCTTTTCCGGGAGATGATCTCCCTTCGCAGTCTTACTGAACACACAGCCAAATCTTACTCAACCTATATCAAAACCTATCTTTTTTATCTCTCCGAGATTCTTCACAAGACTCCGGAGGAGGTTTCCTGGTCTGATCTGCGTGAGTTTGTCCGGTGGCTTCAAAGAGAGAAAAGCCTTTCTGACAGAACAATCAATCACTGTATTTCCCAGCTTCGCTTTTTCACTTTGTATGTCCTTCATAAGCCCTGGGATCCCACTCAGCTTCCCATGCGAAAGTTTGATTCCTACCTTCCTTTATATCTTAATTATATTCGAAAAATCAATTGTTATCATGTTTTTTGCACTTTTTCGCAACTTTTTCGATTATATTTTTATCTCACAATTTTCTCACCTCAGCATCCCCGGCAAATCCACCTTCTTCTCCGTACCCAAAATCATATTCCGGAGGCCGGGGGCGTGCTGGCGGAGCATGATGAAGGTCATGATGACTGTCAGGAAGCCGAGCTCCGGGCCGTATTCCAGGAAGGCCGGGAGGATGAAGGCGGCGGGGATCAGGACCGCGCCTAAGGGGAGATAGCCGGTGAGTAGCACAGCCGTGAGACCAATCAGGCAGGAAAAGAGGCCGCCCATAGGCCAAATGAGGATCAGGGCTGCTGCGTTGCAGGCCACGCCTTTTCCGCCGTGAAACCAGTGCCAGAAGGGATAGTCATGGCCCAGGATGCAGCCAAGGCCGGCGTAGGCTGCAGCGAGAGTCCCGAGCTCCGCTCCACAGACATAGCGGCAGAGCAGGCAGGCCAGGAGCGTTTTGCCCACGTCGCCTGCCAGCACGCGGAAGGCGCAGCCCACGCCGCCCTGCTCTGCCAGATTTGCCATGCCCGGATTGCCTGTACCGATCTCAAAAGCACTTTTGCCGATTCGTTCCTGCGCCACCAGTTCCGCTGTCAGGAAGCTGCCGCAGAGATAGCCCGTTAATATACAGAAAATTCTTCCCATCTTTGTCTCCTCTTCTTCCGATTTATGCTTATTTCCGCTCTGCTTCATTCATGCAGAACATCTTCTTTCCCTATTATTTTTCCCGGTTAAGCGTTGACAATTCAACTTTTTTCCACTATGATTAACGTTGAAATTTCAACAAAATCAATCTATCAAAGAAAACGCACATTCCTTTGACAGATACCAAATATGAAAAATTACAAAGGATTCCCACATTATGCTCGAACGATTCGAAGATCTCACCGCCGGTGTCACCCAGGTTTACAAGAACATTCAGCGGATCAAAAAACAACGGATGAACAGCCTGGGCCTTAAGGGCACTCAGGTCATGTGTATTTATTATCTCTCCATCCACCCGGAGGGAATGACTGCCGCTGACCTTTCCCGTATCACTGTGGAGGACAAGGCCAGCATTTCCCGGATTCTCGCAGAGCTGGAGGAGGAAGGCTACATCACTTATGAAACGGAGCCTGGCCGGAAATATCGGGCTCCCGCCCTTCTCACAGAAAAAGGCCGGGAAACAGCGGTGAAAATTCAACAGCTGATTCTTCAGGCCACGGAAGCCGGAGGCCAGGGGCTCACTGACGAGGAGCGGGAAATTTTTTACCGAGCACTCTTCCAGATTGCAGACAATCTCTCCGCCCTCCTCACAAACCTGTCTAAGTGACGCCTGATGCGTGTAAAAACCTCATTGTCACTGGCAATACTTCAAAACATGGGCAGCCATATTCACGACTCTTTGCTGCCACACATTACCTTAGTACAGCGTTTTCAAACCAGCCAGACCATTGACTTATCTGCTTCTCTTTGAAACGCTATCCTGGAAAGGATCCATCCATGAACCCATTAAAGAAAATTTACTGCCGCATCTTCCAGACGGCATTTAAGCTGGCTCTTCCTCTCCTTCCCTACCGCAATCCGAAAATTCTGGGAAGCGTGAAGGAGATCCCGGCTCTTCTGGAAAAGAAAAACTGCAATACCGTCCTTCTCATCACCGACGGCGGCATCCGAAAGCTCGGCCTCACAGAGCGCCTCGAAAAGGCTCTGGCCGATGCCGGAATCCCCTGCATCGTCTACGACAGAACTGTTGCCAATCCCACTGCTGCCAACGTCGAGGAGGCCCTGAATCTCTATCTTTCCAACAACTGCCAGGCCATCATCGGTTTCGGTGGAGGTTCCAGCATGGACTGCGCCAAGGCCGTCGGTGCCCGGGCCGCCTGCCCGAAAAAGAGTCTCGCCAAAATGGAAGGAATCCTCAAAGTCCGCCATAAGCTGCCCCTTCTCATCGCCGTCCCCACTACCGCAGGCACCGGCAGCGAGACCACTCTGGCTGCCGTCATCACCGACGATAAAACCCGACACAAATATCCCATCAACGACTTTTTCCTGATTCCGGACTACGCAGTGCTGGACCCGAAGGTGACACTTAGCCTGCCGCCTTTCATCACCGCCACCACCGGAATGGATGCCCTGACCCACGCCGTGGAGGCCTATATCGGCAACTCCACCACCCACGGCACCCGGGAAAATGCCCTCCAGGCCGTGAAACTTATCTTTGAAAATCTCGACACCGCCGTCGAAAAAGGCTTCGATATCAACGCCCGCCGAAACATGCTCCGGGCCTCCTACTATGCAGGCTGTGCCTTCACCAAATCCTATGTGGGCTACGTCCACGCCGTCGCTCATTCTCTCGGCGGAGCTTATAACGTTCCCCACGGCCTTGCCAATGCCGTTCTTCTGCCCTTCGTGCTGGAAGCCTACGGCCCCGTCGTTTACCCGAAACTCCATGCCCTGGCCATCGCCGCCGGTCTCGCTGACAAAAACACCCCTGACGAGGAGGCCGCAAAAACTTTCATTGCTGCCATCCAGGCCATGAAAGAGCGCTACGGCATCGGCGATCACATCCCCGAAATCCGCGAAGAGGATATTCCGAAGCTGGCACGCTACGCCGACAAGGAAGGAAATCCCCTTTATCCCGTTCCTGTCCTCATGGACAGCAAGGAGCTGGAACAATTCTATTATCTTCTGATGGAAAAGGAGGCCTGACCTATGAATGAACAAGAAATTCATGCAATCGTAAAAAAACAGCGCGCCTATTTTTACACCGGAGCCACTTTAAACGTCGATTTCCGGCTGGCCGCCCTGAAAAAACTGAAAACTGCCATTCAGAAGCGCCAGGACGAGATCCATGCCGCAATCCAGGCAGATCTCGGAAAAAGCGCCTTTGAGAGCTATATGTGCGAGACCGGTCTGACCTTAAGTGAGATCTCCTATATGCTCAAGCACACCCGCTCCTTCGCCCGGGAGAAAAGGGTTCCCACGCCCCTGGCCCAGTTCCACTCCAGAAGCTTTACGAAACCTTCTCCCTACGGCTCTGTCCTGATCATGAGCCCCTGGAACTATCCGTTTCTTCTCACGATCGAGCCTCTGGTGGACGCCATCGCAGCCGGGAACACCGCCGTCTTAAAACCCAGCGCCTATTCTCCCAATACCAGCGCCGTCATCAAAGAGCTCATCGAAGACTGCTTCCCGCTGGAATTTGTCACCGTCATCACCGGCGGTCGGTCAGAAAACACCTGCCTTTTAAAGGAACACTTCGACTATATCTTTTTCACCGGAAGTCAGGCGGTCGGAAAGGAAGTCATGCACCAGGCTGCGGAGCATCTGACGCCGGTCACGCTGGAGCTGGGTGGAAAAAGCCCCTGTCTCGTGGACCGTACCGCCAACCTCAAGCTGGCCGCCCGCCGGATCGTCTTCGGCAAATTTTTAAACTGCGGTCAGACCTGCGTGGCTCCGGACTACATCTACTGTGATCCGGCCATCAAGGACCAGCTCGTTGAGGAGATCAAAAAAGAGATCCGCCGGCAGTTTACCGGGGATCCCCTCTCCGTATCCACTTATGGAAAAATCATCAACGAAAAGCATTTTCAGCGAATCCTGAAACTCATGGATCCCGCCAAGACCGTCTGGGGCGGCTCCACCCTGCCGGAAAAGCTGAAAATTGCACCTACGGTCATGGACAACGTAACCTTCTCCGATCCGGTCATGCAGGAGGAAATCTTCGGCCCCGTCCTGCCGGTGCTGACCTGGGATTCCCTGGAGGGCGCTGTCGCCAAAATCAATTCCATGGCTCATCCCCTGGCCCTCTACCTTTTCACCAGTGACAAAAAGACCGCCCGCTTTGTGACCTCCCATTGCGGTTTCGGCGGCGGCTGCATCAACGACACAATCATCCATCTGGCCACCAGCGAAATGGGCTTCGGCGGTTTCGGCGAGAGCGGCATGGGCTCTTACCACGGAAAAGCCGGTTTCCTCACCTTTTCCCACACAAAAAGCATTGTGGACAAAAAGACCTGGCTGGATCTTCCCATGCGCTACCAGCCCTATCGGAAGCTCAACGACAAACTCATTCATATATTTCTCAGATGAAAAAAACACCGCAGCGACAGGTCCCAGACTCTGTAGCCGCGGTGTTCTTTTTACGCCAGTTTTCCCTGACTTTTTTCCATCTCAATCCGATAAACCATCAGGCGAAAGAGATATTCCGGCATGTGCCGGTTGCCAAGCTCCCAGTCCTGTACGGTGCGGTAGGGAATTCCAAAATAATCGGAAAACTTTCTTCTGTTCATTCCGGTGGATTTACGAAGTTCCACCAACTTTTCTGCCAATTCCATAACTTTTCCTCCTCCGCTGTTAACCAAACGTTTTCTCCCGATTGACCGCCCTTACGGGCTATCTCCCATACAGTCTGTTATCTTTTATTCTGCCAAAACCGCCGTATATACCAGATCATCTTTCTGATACAGCTGCTTCAGCGTCAGTTTTTCGTCGTTGTAATGAATCACCCGGTTCTCACAGTAGATGGAATAGATGCCATCCGCCGTCCATTTTTCCAATGCCGACGCATCGAAGGAATCGGAAATATAAACCGGAATCATCGTAAGAAGTACTTCCGCGCAGCCTTTTCCCGAAGAATAGGCCACCAGATCATTTCTGGCTGTTCTGGAAAGACCATCCTTTCCGTCTATATATGCGGTCCGGATCTCGCCGGACTTCATTTTGTAGTAATGTGCCTGATCCTGGTCACTGACGGGATAATTCCGAAGATAAACGATACTCTCTGGCCCGTTGTACTCCATGACCGCCGCCGGATAAATATCCTGTCCTACCCGGTCCAGAATATTGAAGGAATAGGACTGCTCCCTCTCATCCAGATTCCGGTTAAAACCGTCATAACTGGAGATCGCTCCCCGGATATACCCGTTCTCGATCATGAGATCAGCCAGATAATCCACGATAAACGCGTTTTTCATCCAGTAGAAATCCAGATAAGTTTCGTATCCATTCTCCGCCATCCAATTCTGATATTCCTCAGAGACCTCCAGCCGCACCTGATTTTCTCCCAGAAGCTTCAGATCTACAGCTTCCGGATCCGCCGCAAAGTCCGCGATAACAGCAAACTCTTCTCTCAGAACCTCGTTCTGCTCCGGATCAAAGGATGCCGTCTCGTAATCTTCCTTACACTGGAAAAGGTTATACATTTCCTCGTAAACGGGCCCGAGATAGAGATTCCGGTTCCCATATGTTTCCAACAGCTCCAGGGCCTGATACAGAGGCTCCTCTACAGTCAGAACTTCTCCCGGATGCTGATTGAGCTCATAGAGATTCACAACGTCTTCGAAGCTTTCATCCGCACTGAAAATCTCGTAGGCTTTCACCGCCGCATCACTGTAGAGAATCGTGAGCGCCTTGTACTCTGCTGTGGCGGAAGTTTCCCCTCCGCCCAGCTCATACTGAAAGGTAAATTCATCTCCCACATTGGCCTTTGCCGCGGAACTCACCTTAATAACCTTCCAGCCTGTCTCTTCTTTGAGATAGGAAGTCAGGGCATAAGTAAAGCTCACCGCCGCAACGGCCAGGAGCAGGATCACCAGAAATACCCGCAGATGAATATGCTTTTCCGAAAGTTGGATTTTTTCGACCGGCTTCGGTCTCCGGGTATTCTGATTTTTGATCGTCCGCCCCATATCGCTACCTTATGACAACCAGAAGCAGTGCCAGCAGGAAGATCGCCAGGATCACAGCGATAACGATAAAGCCGATAATTGCGCCTTTTTTGCAGGCCTTGTAGTTGTGATAATACTGTTTGTGCTTGTAAACCTCTGACGCAATGATACCAATGATCGGCAGGAAGAAGGAAAGTACCGTATACCAGATGCTTCCGGTATCGTGAACCGGAGTCTTCAGGAATTCATCCTCAGCCTTGGAAAGATGAACCTCATGGGCGGTCTCCTCCACCTTTTCTCCGGGTTTGCGGATCGTGATGGGCTGAAGCGGCTCATTTTTCTCCCGGAGTTTCTTGTACTCCTCGATCTCTTTCTTGTTTCCGTATACATAATGGTCATGTCCGATGTTGACAAATTCCGGCTTGTCCACGGAATAGTCGTGAATGGACGGATCATAGGTGTAAAGCACCTTGTTTTTCTCCAGCTGCGGGTCCGGAATCGGGATCGCAGAAATCAGAGAATGGGTGTAGGGATGCAGCGGGAAGTTGAACAGCTCTTCTGCCTCTGCCACCTCCACGATGGTACCTTTGTAGATAACACCGATGCGGTCAGAGATGAAACGCACGATGGAAAGGTCGTGAGCGATGAAAAGGTAGGTCAGCTGTTTTTCCTTCTGGAACTTTTTCAGAAGGTTCAGAACCTGTGCACGGATGGAAACGTCCAGAGCGGAAATCGGCTCGTCGGCTACAACCAGCTCCGGCTCCATAACCATGGCACGGGCCAGACCGATACGCTGACGCTGTCCGCCGGAAAACTCATGGGGATAACGGGTCAGATGCTCGGGAAGAAGACCAACTTCCTCAATGATCTCCTCCACCTTTTTCACACGGTCTGCCTCGTTTTCAAACAGATGGAAGTTATAAAGTCCCTCGGAAATGATATAATCTACGGTGGCACGCTCGTTTAAGGATGCCGCCGGATCCTGGAATACCATCTGGATGTTACGGATAACTTCTCTGTCCAGGGAATGAGGGATCTTTCCGGAGATCTTCACTCCCTTATAATCGATCTCACCTGCGGCACAGGGGTTGACACGGATCACTGCCCGGCCGATGGTGGTTTTTCCTGATCCGGACTCACCAACCAGTGAGAAGGTTTCTCCTTTGTAAATATCAAAGGAAGCGTTTTTTACTGCCTTTACCGCATCCTCTCCTTTTCCGAAGGTGATGTCGACATTTTTTACAGACAGCAGAACTTCTTTCCCATTTTCAGCAATGGGACCGTGCTCCGGCAAATGGGAGGCACGGGTCTTTTTCTCTTGCTCTTTTGCAGCCACAGTCTGTACCTCCTAAATATTGTATGCGCGCAGCAGCTTCTCGTGGATATCTTGGATAATCTCCGGTTTTTCCACCTTCGGAGCGTTGGGCTCCAGAAGCCAGGTCTTTGCATAATGGGTTTCGGTGACTTTGAACATAGGCGGCTCTGCCAGGGTATCGATCTTCAGGCAGTACGGATTACGCGGAGCAAAGGAATCGCCCACGATCTTGTTGTACAGGGAAGGGGGGGTACCCGTAATGGAATAAAGCTTGGTATTCCGCTCAGCCAGCTGCGGCAGTGAGGAAAGCAGAGCCCAAGTATAGGGATGTCTGGGATCGTAGAACAGTTCCTCTACCGTGGCCAGCTCGATGATCTGACCGGCATAAAGAACAGCCACGCGGTCTGCGATATTCGCAACCACACCCAGGTCATGGGTAATAAATACAATCGTGTAATGGTATTCCTTCTGAAGGTCCTTGATGAGCTTCAGGATCTGTGCCTGGATCGTAACGTCCAGAGCGGTAGTCGGCTCGTCACAGATCAGGATCTTCGGCTGGCAGGAAAGGGCGATGGCGATAACGATACGCTGTCTCATACCACCGGAATACTGGAAGGGATAATCGTCAAAACGTGCTTCCGCATTGGGAATTCCCACCTTTTCCATCATTTCCAGTGCTTTGCCTCTCGCTTCCACCTCGGAACAGCCCTGATGCTTCATAATAATAGAAGTGATCTGTTTTCCGATCGTGATGATGGGGTTCAGGGATGTCATGGGATCCTGGAATACGGTAGCGATCTTTTTACCACGGATCTGGCCCCAGTCATTCTGATCCTTGACCTGTGCCAGGTTGATGATACAGGTACCATGGAGACGTTCACTGTTTTCATCCAGATAACGCACACGGAAGGTCACGTTTCCGAAAACCTGGTTCCGCTCTTCTTCACTGTTTAAGTCCACACCGAGCTGCATGGCTTTTTTCAGTTCTGCGATCAGGCCTTTTCCCATCTTAAAGCGTTTTTTGAATTTATAACGGCCAACAGAAAGGTAAACTTCCTTTGCCAGCGTTTCATTTCTCTTTTTCGTGCTGTCGCTGATGTCTTTGGAGGTTTCCTCTGCATACTGCTTTTTCAGCTTCTCCATACGCTCCTGGTAGGATTTCTGATAAGCCGCATCATGAGCCACGGCATTTTTATGCTCTTTGATCTTCTGCTCGGTAGCTTTTTCCAGAGCTTTGATCTCGGCATCCAGCTTCTTGATCTCGGCTGCTGCTGCTTTGATCTCCGCTTTTTCCTTCGCAGGATCAAGTGTCTGCTTCTTGTTAAAGGTTTCCGTCCGTTTCACCTTCAGGGCATGAAGTTCTTTCTCTTCTTTTTCCTTATCAGCGGCACTTAACGTACTTTTCTCCCGCATTTCGGATTCCAGCTCCAGCATTTTGCGGTAAGTTGCAGAACCAAGCTCCAGTCTGGAATTCTCATCCAGCTGTTTTTTATAGGAATTGATGAATTTCCAGGCTGTAGAATTTAATTTCACCACAGTATCGGAAAGCTCCGGATCGTTAAAAATAATAGAACCGTTGCTCACAAAACCATTGCTGTCCAGCATACCGGCAAAAGCTTTCGTAAATACCGATTTACCTGCACCGGACTCTCCTACGATGGCAATGGACTCATCTTCATAAATATCCAGAGAAACTCCGCGGATGGCAGAAAGGATCCTGCCGCGGACACGGAATTTCACTTCCAGATCTTTGACTGATAATAATACATTTTTCTTTTCCATTCTGCCACCTCTTACATATGTGTTCTCGGATCGGAAGCATCACCAAGATTCTGTCCGACCACGTACAGCACGATGGTAATGATTGATGCGACAGCTACCGGGCTCCAGAACTCAAAGCCCCAGCCCGGAGTCAGCATAGCACCCTCCGCCTCATAGATCAGACGGCCCAGAGACATATCGGAAAGTCCCATTCCGATGTATGCCAGGAATACCTCATAAGAGATATAGGAGGGGATCTCCGTTGCTGCCAGGGTCACGATGACAGAGGTCATGAACGGAAGGATGTTTTTCAGCGCAATCCGGAAAATCGAGGTACCAAGGCATTTGGAAGCCAGATTGTACTCTCTGTCACGGATGATGATAACCTGTGTACGGATGAAGTAGGCGATGGTCAGCCAGCCGGTAACGGTCAGGGCAAATACCATGGTCCAGAAGCTCGGGGTGAACAGCATCACCAGTACAGAAATCAGCAATACATAAGGGATATTTCCGATGATGTTGTAAAGGGCCATCATAAAAGTGTCGAACTTTTTGGAAAAGCCCCAGAGTGCACCGATGACAACACCAACCGTCAGGTTAATGGCAGCACAGATAAAAGCCAGAGATACAGAAATCCTTGCTCCTGTCCAGAGTGCATCGAATGTGGACTGGCCGCTGGCTCCTGATCCCAGGATCCAGTGGATGCTCATTCCCATCTCTTTTAAAGCCTTGGACGGTGAGAGATGCTTGGCTGCGCTGCTTAAAAGGTTCGTGTAACGGTCATATTCCACCAGAAGCGGATAACCGTAAGTCATCAGAAGGATGATGCCCAAAAGGATCAGGATCACAATATTGATCTTTTTCTTAAAAAACACGCGGAATACGGAATGCCAGTAGGAATATCTGGGAGCCGTGATCTTCTCAGACTCCAGACTGCTGTGATCGACCCTGGCAAACAGTTCCTCTTTGGACAAACCATATTTATCTAAATCATAATTCATAACTTTTACCTGTCCTTCGTAGAGAATGAAATACGCGGGTCCACCATGGACATCAGAATGTCACCAAGAATGATCGCCAGAACAGAAAGCAGGGCATAGAACAGTGTCACACCTACGATCACTCCGTTGTCATACTGGTTGATGGCCTCAGTCAATAAGTTACCGGCACCGGGAACCACATACACACGCTCGGTGATGATGGCTCCGATCAGTGCACCCAGCACACTGGCGGGAACTCCCTGTACGATCGGGATCGCCGCATTTTTCAGGATGTGCTTCGTGAAGATCTCGTTCTCGGTCAGACCACCGGAACGGGCAAATTTTACATAATCGGAATTCATCTGGTCGATCATATAACGGCGCAGCCATTTCATCAGGTTTGCCACCTGCGGAAGGGCTAGGGAAATGATCGGCAGGATATACATCAGCTTGCTTGAGGACTCCATGTCAAAGGTCGTGGGAAGCCCCATGCTTCCACCGATGGCTTTAAACAGGAAAATATAAGCAAGGGACGGAACTGCGATGATGAATACAATATAGAGGGTTCCGATCTGATCGATCAGCTTGTCTTTCTTTCTCGCCATCAGGATTCCCAGCGGAATCGCAAGGACGTAGGAAAGGATCACTGCAATGATACCGATGGTAAAGGAATAGCCGATCTTTGACTTTCCGGCTTTTACTGTGTCCACATTGGTATAGTCATCCACAAAACGGGTCTCGTTTACCATACTGGCTTCTCTGGAATCTTTCAGGTAAGTAGCAGTGTGGAGGTCGTCCGCACTGTCCTCGGTCAGACCGCTGGGATAGGTGATCGTGGACTTCACGAAGGAACCCTGGGCGCGGCTCATGGTTGTGGCCACGTCAATACCCTCATTGACTGAGTAGGATTTACCCAGATTGATTTCAATGATATTCTGGTGGAGATACGGGAATTTGTTGTCAAAATACAGCAGATATTTGTGCTGAGTACCGTTCCCGATGATCGCCGGTGAGAATTTTTCTCCGCCGTAAACAGGATCATGAAGGGTGAAGCTTATGCCTCTCTCTCCTTCCACCTCCGGCACGTCATGAATGCTCTCTACTGTAATCAGGTTTGAAAAATATTTTGCCAGACGGGTCGTCAGCGGAACATCCTTGTATGCGAAAAGCTGCTGCTGGCCGCCGGAGGCATATTTCTTCTTGTTCATCATAACAGCATCCAGACGGACTACCGTATAACCCTTCGACTCATAATAGTCGGTAAATTTCTGTACATATTCTTTTACAAGATCGGAATCTTTCTTTGCTTTTCTTCCGATGCTTACAGCGCTGGATCTGGTCTCCTCGTCGATCTCGCCCTTTGTGGCCAGATCATTCAGATAATCTGCATAGGTCACATAATCCAGATAGCCGTATGTTTCCCATTTTTCATAACGGTAAGCTACTTTCTGGTTGTTGCTCTGGTGGGAATAGTTGGTATCCTTCGCAAAGATCAGCGTACGGTCCATCAGAGAATAGATCATTACCATGACGCAGGCAACTACAATCACCACAGAAACCAGACCTTGCAGCAAACGTTTAAATAAATATTTTACCATATTTTTCCACTCATCAGATATGGCAGGGAGTCAAGTTCCCACCCCCTGCCATTCTTTCATTTGCTGTAACTGATACCGATTAACCGGTCAGCTTCTGATTAATAGATACCGATGCATTTTGCCATGTATCCAGCATAATCCGGAAGGAAGGTATCCAGATATGTGGACGGATCACCGAAGTCAGGGCTCCATCCGGATACATCGTAAACATCGTAGTTTGCTTCGTAACCGTAGTCGGTGTAGTATCCTGCATAGTACCAGCCGTCGCTTGTCACGCAGTCAACAAGGTTTACGATTACTTTTCCGCCGAGGGAAGTCTCGATGGACTGTTTGTAAGCGTTTGCCTGGTTGCTGTAAGCCTCAAGAGAGGAAGCATAGGGCATATCGATGTAGATCGGGTTCTCCTCATCAATGGTGATTCCGTCAGCAGAGAGTTCCTCGATCGCGGTATCCAGCTCTGCTACTGCGTTGTCTACGTTGTACCAGCCGTCGAAGCCATCGCTGCTGCCTGCTCCGTCGTTTCCGTCCGGATCCCAGACTTTGATTGCTACACCGTCAGCGTCGATCTGAGCCTGCTCGATTGCTCCGAAGTAGGTGCCTGCCGGGAAGGTGGTGTCGGTTCCGTTGATGGATACGGTAGTATCCTCCTCAAGAGATACGAAGTTGCCCGGTACATAGCAGTTTCTCAGGGAGTTGGTCTTCAGCTCCTCGCCGTTTACCTGTGCGTTGTAGGAAGCTCTGTCCAGACCGAAGGAAAGGGCTCTTCTGAAATGAACGTTCTTCATAGCTGCAGCCGTTCTTGCCTGCTCTTCCTCGCTCTTTGTGGAAGCTCCGGTGGTGTTGTCGTTTACGTTTGCATAAGCCTCACGGTTGAGGTTGTAGAAGTTCATGAAGGAAGATGCATCTGTATCAGACACATAAGCATAGGTATCAAACAGATCGTCATTCTTTGCTGTAACGGTAGTTGACGGAGACAGTGCGATCCAGTCAACGGTTCCGCTCTTCGCATCATTGTACCATTTGGTAACATCAGAAGCATCATCATAGAGCCAGTTCATCGTTTTGATGTTGATGTTGTCTTTGTTCCAGTAGGACTCGTTTGCCTTGAAAACGATGGTGTTTTTCTCTGTTGCGTTGGTCACAACATAGGGACCACAGTATGCGATGGAATCCGGTCCTTTACCATAGAGATAATCAGATGCAGAAGAATCATACTCTGCTCCGAATTTACCGCCTTCAGACTCATAGAAGGCTCTGCTCATCGGTGCGAAGATGCTGTAGCTGAGCATGGTGTTGAAGTAAGTGCAGGGCTCCTCAAGAGTATACTCTACGGTATAATCGTCAACAGCCTTTACGCCAACCTCTGCGAAATCGGTAACCTCACCACTGATGTACTGGGAAGCGTTCTTGATTACGCCCTCGATCAGGTACTCCAGACCGCCCTGAGCATCCATCATGTGCTGCATACCTGTTACAAAGTCGTCTGCAGTCAGATCAGCCACTTTTCTGCCCTGGGAATCTACCCACTCCAGACCCTGACGAAGGTGGAAGGTGTAGGTCAGGCCGTCCTCAGAAACCTCATAGCTCTCTGCCAGTGCCGGCTGCTGAACGCCCTCGCTGTCATACTCCATCAGTCCGTCGAAGGTATTTACCAGCGGACGGGACTCGGTTGCTCTGGAGCTTGCCAGGATATCCCAAGTAGCCGGATCTGCGGTATAACGATAGTTGTACTCATCTTTCAGAGTATAACCTTTCTCTTCCAGGTATTTCTTAGCCTCTGCTTCATAGGTGCCGGTTCCTTTGAGCTCTGCCCATTTTTCTCTCAGTGCAGCTATATCTTCTGCTTTGATGAAATCAGTAGCGATTAATGCCTGATGAATACGGTACTCATCTGTTCCCCAAAGGCTGTAGTCTGTGGTGTGCGGAGCCATTCTGCTCAGTCTGTAGTCTCCACCGGAAGTCTTGGTAGGAAGCATAACAGCAGACTCCATGAGTTTACCTTCTGCCAGAGCCATCATAGCGTATCTCTTGGAAACGTTGGTCTCCTCTTTTGCATCGCTGTACAGGCTGTAGAACTCGCCCAGCTCGGAATTGTAAAGCTCTTCGGAAGCGGTGGTGTACTCGTCGGAAACATCATCCTCATCATCGTCTTCCTCGTCTGCGTCCTCGGCATCCGCATCTTCAGCGTCTGCATCGTCGGCGTTTTCTTCTTCTGCATCCTCAACGGCTTCGGTCTCGGCAACGGTCTCGGTGCCTTCCTCAGCAAAAACTGCCATAGCCGGAGCGCCGCAGGTTCCTGCAACAGTAGCTACTGCCAGAAGTATGCTTACTAACTTTTTCTTCATCTTTTTTCTCCTTTCGTTTTTCCCAGTTTACAGGTTACATTCTGCTGGCTCATGGAAATCGGTTCAGCATTCAACAAATGGCTGTCGTGCAGTTCACCCGACACACAGCTGTACAGCCATTTATTTTATGCTGTACCGAACAGCAATTCTGCAAAATACTGCATCCGATCCAATTTATCAGAGCGTGGAATACTGCGTCAGAAATCTTTGCCGTGCGTCAGGATTTCATCCTTGTCTTTCGCACTCTGCTATATCGTCTTGACTGCATTATTTTATTGAATTGCTATAAAACACGTCAGATCTGTATTCCCGTCATGAACGGACCCTTTATTTTGTCCGCATGCGAAAAACAGTATTTTTAAACAAAAAAACAGAAAAATGTATACGCATTTTCCTGTGCCCGTCTCTTCTGCTTTATCGCGTCAACGCCGTAGCGCATCCAGAGCAAGAAAAAAGCCCCTTCGGCTCTATGGTTTAATTAGAATACAGTTGTCCGTCTTCCACTTACAACATATTTACAATTATACACACTGCTGATAGTTTGTCAATAGATTTTTGACTTTTGGTCATGACAGATGTTGGAAATCAAAAAGTCATTTTTGTTGAAATATGCATATCTCCATGATATAATAGTTTAGAACCATCTAACCTTGAAAATATTTAAAAGGATATAAACGTAGCTCCTTTCCGGGAATCGCTGTAAATCTGCGTTTGTTCCTCTTTGCTTCGATACCCGCTCACCGGAACAATTTTTCCTTCGGCGGAGATTTTTTCCAGCGCTGTCCATAAGGCAGCTGTGATCTTGCGACACAGAAGGATCTCCGGATAAGCCTGATTCGCTGCGGTCAGCTCCGATTTTCTTTTTTCCTCCTTGTTTTGTACTTTTATCCTAGCAAAAACAAGAAGAGCGTTTTCTCTTTTTCCCCGCAGAAATTCTTACAATTTTCCTACATTACTCCATTTAAAACCCATATGGAACAATCTGATGAAGCAGTAAGGCAGCCACAATTCCTATTGCGAGCATCAGGATTGTCTCCTTTACGGATGAACGCCTTAAAACGAAAAGACCGCAAAGAAACGTGATCAGCTCCAGAATCGAAATCAGATCGAAACAGAGCCAGCCGTAAATAAAGGACTCATTAAAAAGAAAGGCAATGATCAGGGCTGAAATCCCCACTGCGATCTTTCCCTTTCCTTTTGCGTACCAGCAGATCCATGCCAGAAACGGCGAAATTACCGTAAATCCTACCCAGATCAGTGCGTAGCTCTGCGGGAAGAAGCCTGCAATCCACTTGGAATATGCGTAATAGCTGGCAACCATTCCTGTGAAAAAAGTAAACACATTGACTGCTGCCCGGAGGGGCGAAGCGCTGTAAATCGCAATGCACAGCCCAAGCAGCAGCCATATTGCAAAACGTCCCAGGAAATTCCTGACATCCAGATATTCAAAAAACGCTGGCAGTTCATTGCCCGGCGTGCAGTCCAGGAATTTTGAAAAAACACCAAGCGCAATACCCAGCAGCAGGATTCCTGCCGTGTAAATGATTTGTTTCGATAATGCTGTTTTTCTTTTCCTTCGTATATTATCTAAGAAAGCTTCCATGAGATTTGCCCCTCGTACCTGTTTATTATATTCTGATTTAAAGATGTTGGGGTCAAAAGGTATTTTGCCCCCAACTGACGCCTACGAATTGCTCCGCTGCAAGGCAGCTCACACAATTCTACATAATAATTTTTTACTCATCAATTTTTTCGGCAAATCAAATTTGATCTCTGCGGAAGAAATTTTTGTAAAAATTTTTATTGCTTTTTCAATCTCACAGAAATCATTGTATACAAAAATCTTGCCCCAATGAAGAAGTATCTCAGCTGACACCCGCAATTTTTATGCTGTCGGTCTCGACCTCGCATCTGTAAAAAGCAACTTGAACACCTGCCTTCGCAGCGTTCACAAGTGCTTCTTTAAACTCCGGCTGTTTCTCCTCGTTTGGCAGTACCCGATAAATTCCATTCATCTGAATTACAAAAGCGATTGCACAATGGTACCCTTCCTTTGCCGCCTTCGCCAGTTCGTGCAAATGTTTTACACCTCGCTCTGTTGGTGCGTCCGGAAATAAACCGGTACCTGGATGCAAATCATCTGCCAGCGTGCAGCCCTTCACTTCCGTCAGGAATTTTTCTCCGTTACGTTCCATGTAAAAATCAATTCTGGAGTCCCCATAGGTATACTCCGGCTTCACCAGATCGTAATTCATACTTATTAGCTGCTGCTTCATCAAAGCATTTGGCGCCAGACTGTCGATATTCACCCATTTTAACTCCGACTTGTATACAGAAATCAGATCATATGCCGTTTTTCGATTCGGATTCAAGGTCTTCTGCAGCGTCACTTTTGCATCTGGCACCAGAAGTTCCTGCAAACGCCCTGTGTTTTTTACATGAACCATCTCAGGCTTTCCGTCAATCAGAACTTCCGCTGTAAAACGGTTGATTCTGCGGACGAAGTTCCCCGGGACGGTATTCTCATAAATGATTTTCGGTTTCTGTTTCACCATATATATATCCCATCTTTCTGCGAAAGACACCAATGCGTCATGAAACACAGGCTCTGCCCTTCGCTATCTAATTTTTTACTCTTCTGATATTATTTACTAAAACTTCCCACACCGATATGGTGTGTTGAACCTTGTAGATGAAATGGCCGACATTACTTTCAGCAGATCACTTAGCATCCTGATGGATACCTTAATGGCAAGCCTTCAGGAAATTTTTTCATTTAAATTTTCTCCATTTCATTTGATAACATCATGTTGTAACGGAAAAGCAACACAAAAATAGCGGAGTAAAATCAATTTTGTAAACCTGCCAACGCCAGGAATTTTTTATCCGACTGGATACTCTGTGTCAAAAACTGACCGTCCCAAAACAGAGCATAGGTTGTGACCGGTGCAGGTACATTCTGTGCTGATTCTTTATCAGTGATATGGATGGCCTTGAACGGAATACCATACTTCTTCGCCGCCTCCTGCACCCTTGGCACCCAATAATAGGTGTAGGGACACTGGTCGGTATAATAGAGGACAAAACCGGTTTCCTCAATCGCCGGATGCTTCGCGCATTCCCGGAACTTTGGCATCTGTGCGGTCGGTTCAATGGGAAGATACATGAGATTGATCCCGCAGTCGGATATGTCTGCCACACAGAAACCCTTATGAGTAAGAAATTTCGGGTCAGCGAGAAATTCCCGCTTCCGGCCCTCCGCACACAGAATACAAATACCTTTCTTTCCCTGCGCTTTGGCATCACGGATGCATGCCTCCAGCAGATCATTAGAGTATCCGTGTCCCTTCATGGAGCCGGATACCCATAAGCAGTTAATGTAAAGATAACCATCTGCCACAATAGGCACCCAGGCGTTTTCAGCCGGAATGTATTCGATAAAGCATTTGCCGCGTTCCTCACTCCGTTGTTTTTTGTTTTGGTAAGGCAATTCATCGTACATTGCCTCAAACAGCTTCGTAAGAAATGCTTTGCTGTCAACTTCATCCACCAGCAGCATTTCTTTTGCGCCCTCATACGGAAGATCACAGATGGCCGCAGGCATAAGTTCCAAGGCGGATCTTGTTTTCTTTACAAGCACAAATTCACAAGACACAAATCTTCTTCCCTCTGTCTTGCGCCCGTTCCGGATGCTTTAACGGCAGTTCCTGCCAGAATTTCAGAAAACATGCTTCGCGAGTTTTCCTCATTATCGTGGCATCTACGTTCCACTTCGGTCGGTGCTGAACAAGCGCCACTGGCGCTTAGCACCGCCAAGATACCAAGCAAGCTCAAACTTTGGCTCATTGCTCGTAGAAAAAACCGGAGTGAATCATCACCCCGGTTTCAAAAACACTTACTTGTGCTTGCGGCCTCCACGCTTTTTGTAGTCCTCGTCTATACGCTTTTTCCAGTCTGCACTCAGCGGGGCACTACACCGGACAGAGCTGATCGCTTCGCTGACCACCTCATAATTCAACGCGGTTCCTTCACTGTCGCACTGATAGTTGACTGCACGATCTGCGCCGATTCCGAACTGACTTGCGGTCTCAACTGCGTCAATATTGGCACCGAGGAACAAAAACTCCCAACCGTATTTCGCTTTCTGCCGCTCGATCATCTGCTTCACTTTTTCGCTGTTGTACCGGCGGCTGGCATTTTCCATTCCGTCCGTAGTGATCACAAACATGGTGTGTTCCGGCACATCCTCCGGTCTTGCGTACTTATGAACATTTCCAATGTGATGAATCGCACCGCCGATGGCATCCAAGAGTGCCGTGCATCCGCGAACCGTGTAATCCCGGTCGGTCATCGATCGGATGTCCTTTACGTTTACACGGTCGTACAGGACTTCGCTCACATTGTCAAACAGTACCGTTGAGATCAGTGCTTCGCCCTCTGCTTTTTTCTGCTGTTCAATCATGGAATTGAATCCGCCGATGGTATCCCGTTCCAGTCCGCTCATGGAACCGCTGCGGTCTAAGATAAAAACGATCTCTGTTAAATTCTTTCTCATATGCTTGTCCTCCCAAAATCTCGCCCTTGCGGGCTCGCTGTCGCGGTATTCGCCAAGGTTTCGAGCAAGCTCGAACTTTGGCTCATTACACGCGCATATGGCTGCTCGGTTTCGTACCTTACAGCCATAGTATAGCGATTTTCTTTTGTGGAGTGGTCGCATGAAAAGCGACATTTCTTTGTCCTTATGCTCCAATCAGGCTCTGGTCAAAAGCAAACAGTGCCTCGTTGATTTCATATACATTATAGTTTCCCCGTTCGACAAAATATTCTACAATGATATCGAATTTGTTCGAATGGGAAAGGGTAAAACCTGCCTTGCCGAGCATCTCCTGCATCTGGGCAAGCGGCAGTTCCAAAGCCAGGGCAAATGCCAGCACCGTAGGTTTGGATGGCTTATAGAATTTATCCGAGCGGATTTTAGAAAAGAGCTTCCGATCGATGTTTGCTTTCTTGTAACATTGGGCATCCGTCATGCCGCTTTCACCAATCTTCCGCAGCAGCATTTCCGAAAAGCTCTCATCTATCTGCCCCAGTGCCTCTTCCAGAGATTGACTGCTGTAAGATTTACCGATTGCTTCGGGCGACAGCGGGGCAGGTGCAGCTTCAAAGCAGGATTCCTCTGCCAACGCTTCGAGCCGCCGTCTCTGTTCTGCCCGGCTGTCGGTATGTTCTTCCACATACCGGTCATCTATGTACGCTGCAATATCAGCAAACAGTTTTCCGCTGATCTGATATGCCTTCCGGTCAAAGACAACGATGTAGACCATCATCTCATTTTCCAACAGAAACGCGCTGATGCTATCGACTGCAACCTTCAGCGCCTGGTCTTTCGGATAGCCGTAAATGCCGGAGGAAATCAGCGGAAAGGCCACCGACTGACAGCCATTTTCTTTTGCCAGGTTCAAAGAGGTCCGATAACAGGATTCCAGAAGCTCCTGTTCCTGATGCCTGCCATCCCGCCAGCGCGGGCCGACTGCATGGATCACATATTTGCATGGCAGGCGGTATCCCTTTGTGATTTTTGCACTGCCAGTCTCGCAGCCATGCAGCGTACTGCATTCTGCAAGCAGCTCCGGCCCGGCGGCACGATGAATGCAGCCGTCCACACCGCCGCCTCCCAGAAGGGAAGTATTGGCTGCATTGACGATTGCGTCAACGTTCATTTTTGTAATATCATTTCTGACAATCTGTAAGGGCATTTCTCTTCCTCTCCTTCTGTCATATCAATGCCGGTGTCTGTGCCAGAATGGAAACAATGGCTATCACCGCCAGAACAGCGATGAGCACAACGACAGCGATGATTATTTTCCGTTTCATCAGTATCACCTCTTTATTTCAGCTGCATTCCATCTCCAAAGGCTTTCCCTGCCACTTCGCCAAGACCGATATAAGTATTGTTGACCGGATCGTAGGTAATCGGTTTCAGTTTCTTCGGATCGATCTTCCCATCCGTAAGAATCCTTTCATCTGCATTCACATTGACAATTTCACCGATCAGAATGCCATTATCAAAGCTCTTGCATTTGCATTCCAGCGCCATTGGAAGTTCGTCGATCAGAGGTGCATTGACCTTCTCACTTTTCGTTGCATGAAAACCAGCCCTGGTAAATTTATCCGGCACCTTTCCGGCAGATTCTATGCCAACATAGTCGCACGGGATAACGGTATCTTCTGTTGCCATACTGACCGTGAATGCACCGGTCTTTGCAATGTTTTCCGTTGTCTTATGCTCCGACATACTGATGGAAATCTCATTCCTGTCCGTGATCATTCCCCATGCGGCGTTCATGGCATTCGGAACACCATTTTCATCATATGTACCGATGATCAATACCGGCATCGGATACATGACCGGCTTTACACCAAAATCTACTCTACTCATTTACTTGTCCTCCTTTAATCGTCTTTCTCATTGGCAAAACGGACATGCGCAATCCGCCTTCTTACTCTTCTTCATTATATCTCTTCCGAGCACATAATAACAGATGCAAGGTGTATTTTTATATCCGGCATGAACGGATTTTTGTCAATCGCCACACGAAGCAGCTCTCGGTGAGAGGGCTTTGCCTGATCGCTCAGCCATTTGTTATAGCTCTTTCCGTGAGGTTTTGGATTTTCTACAATGGCCAGTCCATTCTCAATACAGATAGTGTCACTTAACCGGCGAACTGCCTTGGTGCTGCCCCAAAAATTGCAGAGTTTTTAGGAATAAAGTATTTAATTCGTCCCAAGCCACTTTGTTTTTTTCATCAAAAAATCTTCCATACCACAGTTACTGTATCTGTTACGTCTATATCATCTGCTTCAATGTCCAGATTATAACCTGTCGGAACTGCACATGTGTCTTCCTCACAGCATTTCAGCATCATGTCATTCATTGGTCTTGCAATAAAATCTATTTCTCTCCAGGAATAATCTATGTTAAGGATCTATAACCGATGTCAGAACGCTAAACTATCTGCATTCAAAAGGAAATACTTCATTCCAATGATGACAAATCCCTCATCATTTCTCCAAGGTTTCTTGCTGCCATTTACAATGACAATCTTTTTGAAAGAGTCTGAGATATTACGCAAAGAGTTGAACTCCTGAGTCTGCTTTTCTTCCGAAGTCATGTCATATGCAACCTGAATATAGTACCTCTGATTACCTTGGTTAGCCACAAAGTCAACTTCCAACTGCTTACGGACACGCTTGTCCTCTTTATCTTTATCAAAGATCTGCACGACGCCCACATCAACATTACACTGATATGGATAAAGCCTGCCAGGTATCATGCGGATACAGCACCCAGCAGTGCTTTCTGAAAATATGGTTTCTCTGTACTTTTTCTTACCACCCCAGAGATGTAGGATTTCTCACAGGCGGCAGTGTGCTTCACTGCTCCATTGGAATTTAACCATTCCGCCTTCCTTATGGCCGGATTGCGAATTACGGAAGTATCATTGTCCCTGTCTGGCTTTACCATTTACGGGAGAATGCGATTGATATAAAGCAAAAAGAAACGGCTGGCCGAGGCCCGCCGTAAAATGGTTATTGTGGTTTGATAAACCGGGTATTAGAGAGCGCTCGCCGCTTTATCCATTGGCCAGGATTTTCTGAGCGCCGCATAGGAAACCAAAAAGTTGGCAAGCCAGCCTGCAGGCACAGCAAGCCAAACAAAGTCAATGCCAAAACGCGGCGCACAGATCAAAGCCACGGACAGGCGGATCGCAAGGTTTACCATGTTGGCAATAAGGAATGGGCGCATGATTCCAAGTCCGCGAAGAACTCCATCGGTCGCCATTTTAATTCCCATAAAGATAAAGAAGTAACCGAGCCACCTCATATAATCCCCAGACACCTGATAAGCCAGAGCTGTTCCGTCTTTTCCAAGGAACAGCGAGGAAATCTGCGTGTGCAGCGTTTCAATGACAAGGAAGGCAATGGCTGCAAAGCACACATCCAGCACCAATGCTGCGTGGTAGCCTTTTTTGATACGCTGCGTTTTGTTTGCGCCAAGGTTCTGGGAAACATATGGAGAAACCGCATTGCCGATGGACACAAAAATCAGAGAAAAGACATTCTCCACCCGCATCGTTGCCGCATATCCTGCCAGCGCCTGTGTGCCGAAGGGATTGACCACTGCCTGTACGATCATCATACCGATAGACACGGTAGACTGCTGGAGAACTGACGGCACGGCAATTCGAAGCATCGAGCGCAGCTCCCTCCTGCCAAACCAGGCAAAGGCGCTCTTATACCGCCGCATCCGATATAGGAAAATCAATAGTGAGAACACAGCGGAAATTCCTTGGGCAATCAGGGTTGCCAGTGCCGCGCCGAACACGCCAAGCCCCAGACCGGCTACCATCCAAAGATCCATCACAATATTCAGGATCGATGAAAAGATCAGCAGCCCCAGCGGAATTTTTGATTCACCGATGGATGTGAACATGGTAGAAAGAATATTGTACATGAACAAAAACGGGAAACCCACAAAATAGACCCGCAAATATAGTACCGCTTCCCCCAGGATATCGGCAGGGGTCTGTAATCCGCTCATCATCGCATGAGAAAAGCAAAATCCAAAGACACCAAGGATGATGCTCAGAAGCAAAAAGCTGATCAATGATGTAGAAACAATGGTTTTCATTTTGCCGTACTCTTTGGCACCGAAATAGCGGCTCACAAGCACACCTGCACCAACACCGGCCCCCAGTGCCACACAAATGAAAACATTCGTCAGGGCTGCACAGGCACCAACCGCCGCCAGTGCGGAGGAGCCCACAAACTGACCGACGATAATGGAATCAGCCATATTGTATACCTGCTGAAAAAAGCTGCCGAGAATCATCGGCATTGCAAAAACTGTCAGCGCTTTCAGCGGCGTATCGGTAATCAAATACTCATCTTTTGACATAACCATATTCCCCCACAACTTCCTGCTTTTTACCACAAAGCGCAGCCACAGTAAGAGTAGCTGTACCATCCGGTCCCGGATACTGCCCCATCATCGCCATATCTACAATCGAGTAAACAGATGAGATCCGTGTACTGCCAAAGGCCGCAGCAAGATACCCGAAATAAATTTGTTTGATATTTTCGTGAAGACAATCCACTAAAATCCGCCTCTGAACGCAAAAAAGCCGAACAAGGGACAGAATCTCAATCTGCGCCTTATCCGGCTGTTGTTTCCACGAACAACTCACCCTCCGAGTGAACACTCGAACATTATAGCATGGGTGTGCGCAAATGTCAATGGATCTCAGTACAGCAAAAAGTCATCAAAAAGGTTGTCCGAACCCCGCAGTTGGAACTTCTCAAATTCGTTTTTGGAATAGTCCGTGGTGGTTACAATACCAATACAATATTCCATGCCCCGGCAGAAAAAGCGCACTTCGATGCTGCTTTCCGGATTGAGCTTTGTCCGATGTACTACATCCTTGCGATTTAATACTGTGAAAACAATCCACTTGGCTTCACCTATTTTTCTTGAGCAGGAAATCTGCCACGGCAAGATCCAAAAGTGCCATGCCAGTAGAATCAAACACCGTGATGTCGGTATCGCTTTTACGACCCGCAGCCTTTCCAAGAATGAGATCACCAAGTTCTCCACAGATTCGATCTTCAGACAATGTGCCCTGCTTCAAGGGAATCTCAATTTCTCCGGCGTTCCTGCAGTGTTCGAGGTCGTCCACAAAAACAATGGCATCCTCAAAAATTTGGGAATCAATTTCTTCTTTGCCCGCCATATCAGCACCAATGCAGGAAAAATGTGTGCCGGGTTTGACCCATTCTTTTTGAATCAGCGGGGTGTGGGAAGGCGTGATTGTGATGATAATGTCGCTGTCGGATACGGCTTCTTGCAAATTTGATATTCTCTGTGTTATTTTCATAGTAATACCTAAACCTAACTTTAGGTCAAGATGTTTTTTGAAATTTTTTTGGAGGGAAATTTATGTATTCAATTGGACAGGTGGCAGAGATGTTCGGATTGCCCATCTCTACGCTGCGCTATTATGATAAACAGGGACTTTTTCCGAACATGGAACGGGTATCCGGCATCCGCAAGTTTAGTGAGGCGGAGATTGAAGCGCTCCGGGTCATTGAATGTCTGAAAAAGGCTGGCATGGAGATCAAGGACATTCGGCAGTTCATGGATTGGTGCCTAGAAGGACCGGCCACCTACCCGCAGCGAAAGGCAATGTTTGAGGCGCAACGGGTGCACATGGAAGCAGAGCTTGAGCAGATGAACCGGACGCTGGATATGCTGAAATTCAAATGCTGGTACTATGAGCAGGCAATCAAAGACGGCAGTGAGGACAGACTAAAGTCACTGATTCCCGACCACTTACCGGAGGGAATCCAAAAAGCATATGAAAACGCGCATAGCTAACCTTTCCCGTGCTATGTATCGTCGGATTTAGCGCAAAAAAAATACCCCGTTGGTTTCCCAACGAGGCATCGAAGACGATTCTATTCTGTTTTCTGTAAACTGGTAGTTAGAAAAACTTAGTCAGTGACCAAGTTAGTGAGCAAGATAAATCGCCGGACATCCCACACGCAGTTTTGAATCTTTGTATGGCTTTTGCAGTGTCTGCATCATAGCCCAGCACCGCGGTCAGCTGCTTTTGAAAGGAACCGGCAAACAGTGCCCACATTCCAAAGGGCATTCCAGCGTATTTCATTGCAGATACCTCCCGGCTTCCGCTTCCAGTGCCTGCCACACCGGGTAGGCTGCGCCATGTTCATCGAAAAATTTCTTAAGATCCCGGTTCAGCGCACTCATTTCGTCGATGGCGTTCATGGCATGGTCGGAGGCGCAGAGCTTGCCCAGCGAAGTGGCACACATCAGCTTGAAAAAGCGCAGGCATGTCTTGCGGTATTTCTCCCCTTCAAAGTCTGCATCCTCCTTGGGCAGAATGGTGTGCCCGGCATCTCGGATGGCGCGGTATCCCTCGATGTTGGCATCCAGCACACGGTTCAGGTACGCGGTATCTCCCCGGAGCTTTTTCAGGTCGCCGTCTGTCTTATAGCAGGCGAAGGCCGCAGGCATCACAAACGCGGCATGGCAGAGCAGATAGTCCTCCATGTTCAGCTCGTAAACAACCTTATATTTTGTGCCGTGGAAGATGCGCCTGATCAGCTGTTTATTGGAGATTGCACCCGGCAGCTGTCCGATGGTGATCTTTTTCAGGTCGATGGAGACCACCCGGTCAACCTCCCGATGCCCCGCAGAAAGCGCAAAGGCAAACAGGACGTTCTTCCCCGGCAGCGCCGCCGCCAGCGCCCTCGCCTGCACATTGTTCCCCACAAAAACGATGGTCTTCGTCCGGTTCGCCCGCAGCGCGTCCAGAACGGAATCCAGCTGCGTATAGCGCAGGACCACAAAGATCACATCGTACATTGCATCCGGTGCAAGTTCAGTCACCACCGGAATGCGGCTGACCGAGGTGCGGAGCGAAAATTTGTCCTTGATCCGCAGGCCGTTCTGCTTGATCTCCGCAGCCCAGTTTCCCCGCGCAAGCAGAGTGACATCCTTTCCGGTGCGCAGCAGATTTCTTGCCAGATTGCATCCCAGAACGCCTGCACCATATACCAGAATTTTCATAGCTTGCCTCCAAATCCGATCTTCACGATCTGCATTTTCATCCCGTTGTCCCCGACCTTGGCGAGAAATCGGAAAAAACCGCTGACGGAAGGGTCTTTCAGGTCGTTGTAGCCCATCATATAGCCCCTGCTAGATACCCGTAACCGGCTGTCCCACTCGCCAATCTCCTTGGGAGCATCCGAAACCGCGAAATATGCCCCTACATCCTTGATTTTTGCCGTTCTGAGCCACGTTTTGGCGATCATCTTCACCGCCGTACGGTTGGCAGCATCAAAGACCAGCACTCCGCCGGAGAAAGCGTCCGCCATCCCCTGCACCAGTTCCCGAACCTGCTCCGTCAGGAAGTAATAGAACACCCCGGAGGCAAAGAACACCGCCCCGCCGGAGGTATCGATCTTATCAAACCATGCGGGGTCTTTCAGGTCGCAGGGGATGTTTTGCTCCCGCTCCCCGGCGGGCAAAAGCTCGTTACGCACGGCTATGACATCGGGAAAGTCCAGATTGTAGATTTTACAGCTGCCGTTGTCGCAGGCTTTGCCGGTGTTATCCAGCCCGCAGCCCAGATTGACCACTGCCGCGCAGGGGTGGTTTTTCAGGTACGCCTGCACTTCAAAGGCAAGGTCATTCTGCCGCATGGCGACCTCCAGCGCACCGAAACGCTGCATCAGGCTGCGGGAATTTTTCTCTGCCTCTGAAAAGTCGTAGTCGATCTGGTCGATCAGACGCACCGCCGTTTCGTCCCGGTAAAGGTTCGGATACAACTCCGTACACAGCTTCCGTGAATACAGCGGGAGGATCAACGTCTCCTGCACGGTGTTTTTCTCGATTTTGTATTTCATGGGTATCACTCACTTTCTGATAAATGGCAGTTCCGGCATACAGTCACGCTCGGCGATGTGTGCCAGCATTTCGGCGAACCCCTTTGGATTGCGAATCTGATATTGCATGTGATTGTATCCCTCAAACACGGGATAATGGCCGCAGGGGTAGGCTTCCATCACTGCTTAACGGTATTTGAAATGATCTTCTATACTGCCAAACTCGAAATAGGTATGTTTTTGCAATTCTTTTGAAAGCAGCGGAAAGGTTTTATCCTTCAGACTGTCCGAAATCTGCCGCCGCAAATTTGTATAGGTCAGATTTTTCCCTGCGTCTATAAAATACGACTTTATGGAATCGTCGTCACACCACAGTATCTTTTTCAGCGTACCGCCCTTCGACCAATATAGGCTCTTGATGGCAAAATACAGAAACGGCGTCATGATACGGCGCGTGCCCTTTCCGATTTGGGCGAACTGCCCGCCGTCAAAGAAAGCGTGCTCCACGGGCAGCTTCGTCTGCGTCAGAAACGCCATGGCAAGGTCTGCACCGATGGAAGAAGCGACCACCATCGCCAGCCGCTCCACGCCCTGTCGATGCAGAAAGTCCTCCACCTGCCGTATTTCGTCCTGCTTGCTGACATATTTCTGCCCCTCGCAGTAAACGGTGGAGGTGGGCAAGATGCAGAAATATCGATCCTGCAAATACCTCGCAATCGGTTCGCTGCTCGCTCCTGTCACACCCATTGCATGAAAGAACAGCACGGCAGGATTCCTCCTGTCGCCATATGTTTGAAACAGCATTTCTATCACCTCATATTTTCATAAAAAGCATCATAATCGCCGCCAGTGCTGCCGAAATGACCGCCATACCAATTGTGCCGAACAGCCACTTTTTGCCCTTATCCTTGGCTGTAATGTAGGGTTTCAGGTCTTCCGTCCCCGGAATTTCCCATGCGTTCGTATGTCCTACCCAATAGCCGTCAACCCAAAATCGGTCTATGAGATTCATAACGGACAGTATGACCAGCAGCTGCCAAAAGCCCTGAACGAAGCCCTTTGCGCCGTTGAGCGCATAGACGCAGACCAGCACATAGGCGATGTATCCGGGGACGCAGACAGCTTTGAAAATCAAAGCATTTCGCTTGATTTTCGCGTGTGTTGTAAGTCCCAGCGTTACGCACCGCTCCTGCACCTCCTGGCTGTAAAGATGCACCATGCCCACCGCGCCCTTGCGGATACCGATGGCGTAAAGCAAAATGAGCAGAACGCCCAGCCCGATGCCTTCCAAAATCACCTGTAAAAGCATTACCGATTCCTCCTGAAGCCCGCCTCATCCCGATATTCGGGATGTTCCTTTACATACGGGTCCTGGTCGCCGCAGATGGTATAGTCGCACCGGCAGCCGTTCATGCAGGTGTTCGTCCGTATAAGCCTTGCATGGAGCAGCTCCATAGACGCAAAGTCCACATTGCACAGGGCGGGCATGATGTCCGTAAGACCGTGCCGGATGGCGAACTCCGCCGCCGGACACGACGTAAACTCATAATAAATAGGCTTGCCGTTTTCGTAAGGCGCAACCGACATCTCGTAATCGTGCCATTTGTCGCAGCCGCTTTTCGCACGAACAAACGCCCTGTACATCAGCTTCCTCCAGAACGGCTTGTTGCAGTCCACGAATTTCAGCTTGCGGAAGGTCGGCAGGATCAGATTTTCCTCCATCTCTTCAATTTCACGGAACGAAGTAATTGCTTTGCAGACCACATAATAGCTCATGATGGCGATGCAGTCATAGGTGCCGCCTATGCCGTTGTGGAAGTTCTTTTTGCCGCCCAAATCGGTGCGCCAGTCGGAGAGAAAGACCGCGTACTGCCGCTGCACCTTTTCCCATACTGTCTCCCGCTCCGCTTCCGGATAGTGCAGGGCGATTTTCGCCAGTATTTCCTTTTTGCAGGGCTTGGAATACAGCACATGGCAGCTGCGGTCAATTTGTAATTCGCTGTCCTTCATCTTCCCACGCCTTTCAGAAAACCGCTCTTTGCATTTTCTTCGGTGTCGTCCGATTCGTCGTAGGCATCATAGGGTGCCGACGGGTCGTGTACCCGTTTCTTGAATGGCGAACAGAGCTTGTCCTTATGGGCAAAAGCAAATTCCAAATTGTCCGTCCATCCCGTGTGACCGGTGATGAAATACGGATGCAGACCACGGGCGCGCAGTTTCCGTTCCAGCTCCGCCAGTGACTGCACAGCCAGCTTATTATCCTCTGCCAGAGAGGAAATAAAGCTGTATCCGCCGTCCGCACCGAACCACAGCGTGTCGCCGGTGAACAGATACTTATCGTCAATGAGATATACCATGTGCCCCCAGGTATGACCGGGGACAAGGAAGCATTCGATTTTGATGCCGCCAATATCGAAAACCTCGCCGTCATGCAACAGTACCTTTTCGTTGTGGATCGTGACCTGCGGCAGCTTGTACAGGCGATAGATCACCTTGCGGCGCACTTCGCCGGTCAGATAGCGGTTCTCAACCTCGCCGATGTAGAGCTTTGCGTCCCGGAATAGTCCCGGACTGTCGGCCTCCACTGCACCCACATGGTCAGTGTCCTGATGCGTGATGAGGACGTGCCGGATGGAATGCGGGTCGATACCGAGCCAGCTCATTTTCTCCGCCAGACGGTCATAGTTGTATCCGGCATCAATCATAATGGTGGTATCGCCCTTGCGGTAGAAGAAGATATTTGCCACCCACTCTCGCACACAAGCGACATTTTCATCGATCCAGCCGGTGTTCAAAGGCTTAAATATCTCCTTGCCCCGGTACATCCGGCTCATTGCTTTTCTTTGAAATTCCGTTGCTTTTTTCGACATGATCACACCTCATTTCTGTGCTGTGACACACAGCCAGCCCTTTTTATTTTTGTGACTCTGAACCCTGCCAAAGCCTGCTTGCTCCAGATACACTTTCAGATCAACATCCGTATAGATGGTCATACCGTTAATGATTCGCGTCCATTTGTCGTCTTTTGCTGTTTCGCCGTTTGCTTCGTTACAGATGAAAAAAGTCCCGCCGGGCTTCAGCACCCGATAGACCTCTCTGAAATTTTGCGCAAGCTCCGGCCAGAAATAGACCGTTTCAAATGCGGTCACTACATCAAACTGCTCCGCTTCAAACGGCAACTCTGCTACACTTGCCTGCTGCACAGTACACTGCCCTGCTGCAATGGCACCTGCATTGACCTTTCGCGCTTTTTCTACACTGACTGCCGAATAGTCGATGCCCTGCACCTTGCCCTTGGGACACAGCTTCAGCAGCGTTTTGATGTTCGCTCCACCGCCGCAGCCGCAGTCCAGCACCATGGCATCCGGGGCAGGCTGCAAAAAATGCAATCCCCACGCTGCCATTGCGCTGTGCCCAAAGTTCATCATAGCAACCATGATCTTCCCGCTAAAGCCTACGGGCTTGCGGGTGTTTTCAAAGAAGGACATATCACACCTCCGATTTCACACATTCCGTATAGGTCAGTGGAAAAGAGGCCTTTAGAACAACACTTTTTCGCACTGTCCAATCATTCTGTTGCAGAAATTTTAGGTATTCTTCACTCGTCCACTTGCTGTGGAGAGGAAAGCCTGCCAGATTCATGAAAAAGGCTTTGACCTTGCCGGGAAATGAGTTTTCTGCGTGCGTAAAGGTAGGCGCGATCAGCACACCGTCATCCTTCAGCACCCGTTTGATCTCTCGCAGTGATTTTTCTGGCTGAGGCACAATGTGCAGTGCGTTTGATACGATTACCACATCGAATGATTTGCTCGCGTATGGCAGAGAAAACATATCCTGCACGGAAAAACGCAGCTTCGCAGAGTAATTCCCCCGTTTGGCCTCTGTAATCATTTCCGGAGAGGCATCCGTCGCCTCGATGTGTGCCACTGCTTTTACGATGTGCTTGGCGATCAGTCCCGTTCCGGTAGCAACCTCCAGCACTGTTTTGTCTTTCACGACCGGACGGATCAGCTCATACATTTTCTCGTATACTGCCCTGTCTTTTCGCATAAAGCAGTCATACAGACCTGCATTTCTGTCCCAGAAATTCTTGTGTTCTCGCATTGCTGTCTCTCCTTTTTGTGGTTAAATTTATCTAACCAGCACGCGCACATTGACAAGTTAGGTTCGGTTAACTCACGTATTTAGAAAAAGCCGCATTTCTGCGGCCTTTCGGCTTATACAAATAGCTTGCTGCAAGCATCACACATCTGTATTTTCAGCCACTAAAGATAACGCCTCTCGATCTACTCCTTATGGAAACAGCCAAAATCTATTTTCACACCATTGCGGTGACTTTTGCCTTTTTATCCATATTATATCATGCTCGCTTCTTTTTTGCAATGGTATAGTATCCAGCCAAACAAGGAAACGATGGCAGCAATGCTGGAAGCAGAACGCATTGCCCGTGATTCGTCTGTAAAACGCTACTCTGATGTAGAGGAAGCATTGAGGGCGGTGACATGCTCCCACCACTTAAATCTTACGATTTTGAAGTGGGGGCTTCCTGCTCGATTGCCTTTTAAGGCAAAGCT